>JALONW010000026.1 GCA_025454725.1 Anaerolineae bacterium | reverse complement strand
TTTGTACCATGATAGACCCATATTGGTGGGGATTCAAGCAAGGTTGGATTTGAGGGAGATAGACCGTTAAAACCTCTATGTTTAACACCTCGTATAACCCGTGTTGCAGTCTCCACGCAAACCTGCTACCATTCAACAAAATTTAAATAGCACAGAGAGGATGTTTGTCTGATGACCACACCCGCAGCAGAAGAAACCCGCCAGAGTGGGGCGGAGAGCGTCGTTTGGGATTTGTCGATTTTCTATTCGTCGCTGGATGACCCCCAAATTGATGTTGACATCGCCCGCGTTCACCAAATGGCTGAAGAGTTCGCTGCCAAGTACAAGGGGCGCGTGTCGCTGCTCGATGCAGAAGAAATGTACGAGGCCATCCTCGCCAATGAAGCGATGGACGACCTCGGCGGGCGGATTGGCAGCTATGCGTCGCTCAAGTTCTCGGAAGACGCCGCCGACCCCAAGGCTGGCGCGCTGATTCAGAAGATTCAGGAGTTCGGCTCGGCAGTCAGCCAGAAGACTGTCTTTTTTGAACTGGAATGGAACCAGACGGACGATGTCGTCGCCCAGCGCCTGCTGGAAAACCCGACCCTCGCCAAGTTCCGTTTTCAGCTAGAAGCAGCACGGCGCTACAAGCGCCACCAGCTCACCGAGATTGAAGAACAAATCTTGATGGACAAGCAGGTGACCGGTGCGGGGGCGTGGACGCGCTTCTTCACCCAGCTCACCAGCGCCATGCGCTTCGATTACGACGGGCAGAAGCTCAACCAGTCGCAGATTATGGAGAAGATGCGTAACCCCGACCGTGAGGTGCGCCGCAAGGCCTCGGAGTCGGTGACGACGACCCTGCGCGAGAAGCAGATGGAACTGACCTTCATCTTCAACGTGTTGGTCGCAGACAAGGCGCAGAATGACCGCCGCCGCCAGTACGAGACGTGGATTTCCTCGCGTAACCTGTCGAACCTTGCGCCGGACAGCGTGGTTAACGCGCTGGTCGAGGCCGTCACCAGCAGCTACGACATCGTCGCCAAGCACTATAAGCTCAAGCGTATCTTGCTCGGCCTCCCGGAGCTGACTGATTACGACCGTTACGCGCCGCTGGCATTGAAAGAATCGGATGCGTTTTACCCGTGGGACGAAGCCAAGCAAATCGTGTTAAACGCTTTCCGCGCCTTCAGCCCTAAGTTGGCCGATACCGCGCAGTTGTTCTTCGATAACAACTGGATTCACGCGGCCCCGCTGGCGAACAAGCGCGGCGGCGCGTTCGCCTCGCCGACTGTTCCCAGCGCCCACCCGTATGTGTTCATGAGCTACCTCGGCACGGCGAATAATGTCAGCACGCTGGCGCACGAGCTGGGTCACGGGATGCACATGCAGCTCAGCGGACAGGAACACGGCTTCCAAGGGCTGTATACGCCGCTGACCACCGCCGAGATGGCGTCGGTGTTCGCCGAGATGTTGGTCTTCCAAGACCTTCAGAGCCGCGAGACCGACCCAGAGGCGCGCCTCGCCATGTTGTTCGAGAAGGTCGAGGACAGCTTCGCCACGGTTTTCCGTCAGACGGCCATGAATCGCTTCGAGGACGGGATGCACACCGCTCGCCGCACCGAGGGCGAGCTTTCGACCGAGCGCCTCAGTCAGATTTGGATGGAGACGCAGTGGGCGATGTTCCAAGACAGCGTCAACTTGGGCGACCAGTATGGCCTGTGGTGGAGTTACATCCCGCACTTCCTGCACACCCCGGGCTACGTCTACGCTTATGCGTTCGGTGAGCTGCTGGTTCTGGCGTTGTACGGGCTGTACCAAGAGCGCGGCACGTCCTTCATCCCCGAATATGAGGCGGTCTTGGCCGCAGGCGGCTCGGACTACCCCGACCGGATTCTGGCCAAAGTCGGCGTGAACCTGAACGACCCCAAATTCTGGGAGCGCGGCCTGAATGCCATCCGTGCGATGGTTGATGAGGAAGAAAAGCTGGCGCGTGAACTGTACCCAGAGAAATTCCAGTAGCGCAAATTTTGAAACAGCGCGGCGTATCCCCAATTGGGGTGCGCCGCGTTTTTGTTTAGCTCGTCAGGCAAGCGTGGGGTTGGTCGGTCACGCTGAGAGGGTCGTCATGTTACAATTCACCTTTGATGTTCGTGATGATGTTTAGGGATACCGCACATGCAGCACCCGAACCGTTTTTTATGGGTATTGGTTTTGAGTTTGATTTGTTTGGCGGTTGCCCCCACCGCTGCACAGGGTGAGCGCCGAGCAGGGGGCGCGGTCAACCGGGGCGACTCTAACACTGCTGCTGCGCTGCGAACGGCGGTTTCGGAGACGGGAGAAATCCGCCTGATTGCCGTGCTAAATGTTGAACAGGCGGGGCGAGCTGCGTTTAGGGCGCTGTCGCCGCTGGAACAACAGGGCGTTATTACGCTGGCGCAGGAAGGCCTGTTGGCCGAGCTGGGGCTGTCAGGTTCGCGGGAAACTGCCAATGTAATCCGCTACAGCCATCTCCCGCTGCTGGCGCTGACCGCTGACTCTGACCAGTTGGAAATATTGCTGCGGTCGTCGTATGTGGCGGCCATCCAGCGCGACGAATGGCGCGCACCCAGCCTCGGCACGCCGACCACGCCGGGGACGACCACCCTCATCGGCATGGCGGGGGCAAATGGTGCGTGGGCGCGTGGTGCTGATGGGGCGGGTCAGACCGTGGCCGTCCTCGATTCGGGTGTCGAGAACACCCACTCGTTACTGTTCGGCAAGGTTGTCTCAGAGGCGTGCTACGGCGTGACGACCAGCGGCCAGTACAACAACGCCAACTTTACAGCCAACCCCTCCTGTCCCGGTGGGGCAGACTCCACGCTGCCGGGCAGCGGCGTCCCATGTGTATTTAATGCGCAGAGTGTCGCCAATAAGAATCAGTGTGACCACGGGACCAACGTCGCTGGGGTGATTGCGGCTGAGAGTGCTGCGTCGCTCAACGGGGTGGCTAAGGGCGCTTCTCTGATTTCTATCCAAGTGTTCAGCATGATTAACACCCCCGGTTCGCTCGCTGGGACGGGCTGCGACAATACCGTTACACCGTCGGTTATTGAAAATCAGTGTATCCTCGCGGCGGACAGCAGTATCTTGCTTGGCCTTGACCGGGTGTACCAACTGCGTGAAACGTTTGATATTCCGGCGGTCAATATGAGCCTCGGCAGCGGGATTTATACCAGCCAAGCGGCCTGTGATGCTGATTTGCCAGCCTATAAGGCCATTGTGGCGCAGCTCAATTCGGTGGGGATTGCGGTCGTCGCGTCGTCCGGCAACAACGGGCGTCCTGATGGCATCAATGCCCCAGCCTGTATTACTGGCGTTATCAGCGTCGGTGGCTCGACTGATACCGACGTTATCTACACCCAGTCCAATGCCTCCAATTTCCTGACGTTTGTTGCACCCTCTGTGCAGATTGACACGACCGACCCCGGCGGCAGTTTCGATACGGTGTCTGGCACATCGTTCGCATCCGCCCACGTTACTGGCGCGCTGGCGGCCATTCGCAGCTATAAAAATGATGTGACGATAGATGTGATGCGGAATGCGCTCACCAACAGCGGCGTAGATGTGGCGGAGCTGGCCGTGCCGGGGCGCTTCTACCAGCGTATTCAGGTCGATGCGGCGCTGAACCTATTGGTTTTCCCAGAGAAACCCAGCCTGTTTCTGCCACGTAATAATGCCGCATACGCCACCAGTATGATTACGTTTGAGTGGAGCAGTGGGAGCGATACTGACAATTACCGTTTGAGCGTCTACCGACCCGATAATACGCGCTTGGGTGGCGCAGTGCTTGACCATGTGGACTGTGACGACGAAACCGAGCGCTGCACGGTTAACCTGTCGCTGGCGTGGGTGGACAACACCACCTATACATGGGAGGTTGCTGCGCGTAATGGTGGCAACTTAACGTTAAGCAACCGGCGCTCGTTCTCGTTCGATACACCGGGGCGGCCAGAGCTGACTGCACCCGCTGATGGTGTTGAAATCAACAAACCAAGCGATTTGGCGCGCATCGAGTGGGTGGAAGTCGATTTGGCTACGCGCTACCGGGTGCGTGTGCTGCGCGCTGACAACCGCCAGACGGTTATCTTTGACCAGAGCGTGGCTGAGGTCGATGCGTGTGTGGGTGAGGCTTGCGGGGTGGACATCTCGCCCGCGTCACAGGCATTGTTGGCCGACAATGTGACCTATGTTTGGTTCGTCACGGCCTTTGATGATGGGACGGGTAGTAGCAAGAGCACCGAGCGCACCTTCTTCGCCCAGTTCCCGGCAGCGCCCACGCTCATCAGCCCTATCGGTGGGACGATTGTTACCAGTCCCAGTACACCATTGGTGTGGAGCTTAGTGGACGACGCGGCGGATTACCGTCTGCGTGTCTTCAACGTAGCGACCGGCCAGCGGATTATCCAGCGGGTGCTGGTCCCCGGCGCTGGGCTGGTCTGTGACGCTTCGACCTGCTCTTACCCCTTCTCGCCGGAAGACCAAGCACTGCTGAACAACAACACGACCTACCGCTGGGAGGTGATGTCACGGAATGCTTTAGGGACGACCCGCAGCGCCCGCCAGACATTTGTCATCCAAACCCCGGCTAGACCGAACCTCGTCGCCCCGGCCACTGGCTCTGTCTTCCACGACCCCAGTCAAGCCAGTTTTAGCTGGCAGGACGTGGGCAGCGCCGAAGGCGTGACCTACAAACTGATTATCCGCAACCTGACCACGTTCGAGCGTATCATCCAGAACAACATCGGCGCGGCGGCCTGTTCGGGCGGGACATGCACCTATGACCTCAGCCCTGCACAAGAAGCGGTGTTGACCAACGCTGGCAGCTACCGCTGGTGGGTGGTGGCGCGCAACACAATTGGGATAAGCCGCACAGTCAAGCTGGACTTTGCGACCTCGTACCCCGGCAAGCCCCGTCTGCTGACCCCGACCGATAACCAGAAGCTGACGAGCGCCTCGCAGTTGACCACCCTGACATGGCAGCCTGCTCCCGGCGCGGCGTTCGTCCCGGTCAGCTACCGCGTGCGCTTGTTCCGGGCAGATAACCCCTCTATCGTGCTGTTGAATGTGGTGGTTTCGCCCGGTGCAGGGGTGGCGTGTGATGCAAGCGTCTGCACCTACACGGTCGAACAGGCCACCCGCGACCAGCTCCGTATCGGACGCGATTACCGCTGGCGGGTCGATGCGATTTCGGGCGCTGGAACCAGTCGTAGTGCGGTCTTCCGCTTGAGGCTGCGCGCCCAGTAAGGCTGAATGGCACAAAAAAAGCCCCTATCCGACTATGGGATAGGGGCTTTTTCTATGGATGGTTTAAGCGCTGCGGCGCTTGCCGTTCCCGCTGCCGTTGTGCGTACCGTCGGTCTCGTCGTGGACGATTGCGCCGGCGGGCGGCGCATCGGTCACGCTGAAATCCCCCTCACCGACTACCGCACGCAGTTGGGCGATTGCTCCGGGGATGTCGATGGTGTCCCGGAAGTGGGCGAGGTGTGCTTGACCGTCCACCACTACCCGCACGACAAAATAATCGCTGCCGGGGACCGAGGTGGCGAGGCCGTGGACGCGCTTGAGCAGTCGCACATCGCGCTCTGGGTCGCCAGTGCGCGGCAGGGTGATGGTCAGCCAGCGGGCGGTTTGGCTGCTGCTCCCGCGCATCCAGTCAGGTGCGTCGGGCGGTAGGGGCATATCGGTCACCGAGGTGGGCGGCACTGGGATGGTGCGGGCCGCAGCTGGCACATAGCCGACATCGACCACCTCATCATCACCGGACGGCGGGGGCGGTTCGCGGTGGTCGAAGGTGTTCCCGACCGCCCAATCGGGCGTTTCCAAGGGGCGGCTGCTGTAGCTGTCCGCCGAAGAATCCACCGTCATGACCGTAAAGTCGCTGGTGATGCGGTCGGCGACAATCTGTGGCTCACCGCGTGAGGCGTCAAACTTGCCAGAAATGACGTAGACCTCACCCTCGCCCAGCGGCTTGATGTCCTCGCTGGCGACCTGCGCCTCGACCATCTTGAAGGTCTTGGGGAACAGCACGACTTCGATGACCCCAGCGGAGTCGTGCCAGTCCTCGATTTGGAGGATGCCCATCGCGTCTTTGTTTTTAGTGTAGACCTTGCGGAAGCTGACGACTTCGCCCGCGATTCGCACATCCTGTTCACGCCAGTACTCTGGCTCGGCGCGCAGCGTGGCGATTTCGGCGGTGCGCGTCCCCGCGAGGTCGGCGCGGTATTTGTCGATGGGGCGACCGCTGACGTACACGCCGAGCAGTTCTTTTTCGGCCATCAAGATTTCACGCGCCGATTTGCGTGTTTTGACTGGAGACAGCTTGAGACGGGACTCCTCAGAAGCGGCGTCGCCCCCAAATAGGCTCATCTGGCCCGTCGCTTTGTCTTCCCACTCGCGCCCACTGAAGGCCATCAGCGTATCGGCGTTCTCAATAATCTGCTGACGGTCTGGGTGGATGGAGTCCAGTGCGCCCGCCTGTGCCAGCGCCTCGATGGTGCGCTTGCCAACCCTGCGAAGGTCCACGCGCTTGGCGAGGTCGTCGAGGTCACGGAACGGGCCGTGTTCTTGGCGTTCGGCGATGATGGGACGGACTGCGCCCTCTCCGGCGTTCTTGATTGCCACCAGCCCGAATCGGATGCCGCGCCGCTCGTCGGCCATATTCTCAATGGTGAAGTTGATGTCACCATGGTTGACATCTGGCGGCAGGATGGGGATGTTCATCCGGCGGCTGTCCTCAAGGAAGACCGCCACCTTCACGCTGTCGTCACGCTGCACGGTCAGCAGAGCCGCCATGTATTCATGAGGGTAATGGCGCTTGAGGAATGCGGTCTGCACACTCAACACAGCATAGTCTGCCGCGTGTGCCTTGTTGAAGCCGTAGTTGGCGAAGAAGTCAATCTGGTCGAAGATTTTATCGGCGACTTCAACGTCAATGCCGTTTTCGGGGCCGCGCTCCCTAAAGAGGGTGCGGTGCTTGTCGAGGTCTTCCTTCTTCTTCTTGCTCACGGCGCGGCGCATGAGGTCGGCCTCGCCCAGCCGGTAGCCGAACAAGTCGCGGGCGACCTGCATAATTTGCTCTTGGTAGACCAAAATGCCGTAGGTCACACCAACGATGGGTTCGAGCTTGGGGTGGAGGTACTCGGTCTCCTCCTCACCATGCAGGCGGCGGTTGTAGTCGGGGATGAACTGCAACGGCCCCGGTCGGTATAAGCTGACACCTGCGACGATGTTCTCAAACTCACGCGGACGCATGTCGCGCAGCATGGTCTGCATCCCGGAGCTTTCAAGCTGGAACACGCCCACTGTGTCACCCCGTGCGATGAGCTGGAACGCCTCGTCCAGCCGTTTGCGGTCATCCTCGGTCAGGCGCGGGTCATCGTGGCGGTAAGGGATATTCTCCATCCGGTAGCTGATGCCGTGGTAGCGTTCGATGAGTTCGCAGGCCGTCCGCAAGATGGTCAGCGTGGAGAGGCCGAGGAAGTCGATTTTCAGCAGGCCGATAGCCTCGCAGGTCTCCATTGTGAACTGCGTCACTTGTTTGATGGGGAGGTCGGCGTTTTCCTTGCCGGTCATGCGGTGCAGCGGCAGGTATTCAACCAGCGGTTGGTCGGCGATGATGACACCGGCTGCATGGACCGAGGCGTGGCGGCGCGCCCCTTGCAGCTTGCCCGCCATGTCCAATACACCCCGCAGCTCTGGGTCTTCGTCGTAGACCTTTTTGAGGTCAGGGATTTCCTCAATGTATTTTTCGATGGGTTTGGGCTTGGGTTCCTGCGGGATGAGCTTGGCGGCGCGGTCCACATGGGAAAGGTCTACACCCATCGTGCGCGCCACGTCACGGACAGCCTGCTTCGCGCCCAGCGTCCCGAACGTGATGATGGCGGCTACCTTTTCGCTGCCGTATTTCTGCACGGCGTAGGCCAACATCTCGCTGCGCCGGTCGTCCGGGTAGTCGATGTCGATGTCGGGCATGGTCTTGCGTTCGGGGTTCAAGAAGCGCTCGAAGAACAGCGCGTTCTGGATGGGGTCAATGTTGGTGATGCCCAGCGCGTAAAGCGCGAGGCTGCCCGCGCCAGAGCCGCGCACGTTGAACCAGATATCGGTCTGGCGGGCGTATTCGCACAGGTCCCACACGATGAGAAAGTAGGTGTTATAGCCCATGCTTTTGATGACGTTGAGTTCGTAGTCCAGCCGTTCGCGCAGCTTGGGGTCATCAGCGTGGCTGCCGAAGCGCCATACCATCCCTAGCTCGCACAGGTGGCGCAGGTAGCTCTCTGAGTCAAAACCGACAGGGACGGGGAACTTGGGGAACTTATAGACGCGCTCTGGGAAGGTAAACGCGCACTGCTGCGCCACGTCCAGCGTGCTGGTGAGCGCGTCGGGCGTCTCGTCACCGAAAATCTTCCACATCTCCTCGGCGCTGCTGAGGTAGTAGCTGTTGTCTGACATCGCCATGCGGCCACGGTCGTTTTCGTCGTCGTGGTCCTTGCGCTTGGGTTCGGCCTTGAGCGCTTGCGTCTGGATGCAGAGGAGTGTGTCGTGCGCTTCGAAGTCCCCCGACTCAATGTAGTGGACATCGTTGGTCGCCAGCAGGCGAGGGCCGTCGGGATTGCGCCGCGCATACTCAATCAGCCACTTGTTGACCGGGTGCAGTTCTGGGATGTCATGGTGCTGAAGCTCTAGAAAGAAATTTTCGCGCCCCAAAACCTCGCTGAACTTGCCAATCCACTCCTCGGCCTCTTTGTGTTTCCCTTGCATGATGTACTGGGGGACGCGGGCGGCCAAGCAGCCGGTGGTCGAGACGAGGCCGTCAGCGTGTTCGGCGAGAAATTCAAAGTCGATGCGCGGGCGGTAATAGTAGCCCTCAAGCTGGGCCGAGCTGGCAATCTTGAGCAGGTTTTGGTAGCCAGTCAAGTTGCGCGCCAACAGCAGGAGATGGTTGGGACGTCGGTCAAGCTGCGGGTCACGGTCGGTCATGCGACGCGGCGAAAGGTAGGATTCCATACCGAGGATCGGCTGAATTTTTTTATCTACGCAGGCGCTGTAAAAGTCCATCACGCCGTACATCGTGCCGTGGTCTGTGATAGCGAGCGCAGTCTGTCCCAGCTTTTCGGCGCGGGCGACCAGCTTCTTAATCTTGCTCAGGCCGTCCAGCAGCGAGAACTCGGTATGGACGTGCAGGTGGACGAAGCCCTTATCGGTTGGTGGGGAGTCGGTCATTGAAAGTGTCACCATCTGGGCGGGTTGATGTGTTGAGATGCCCCCATTGTAACATCAAACCCGCCCGGACGGTGAGAACAGGTGTTTAGGGTTTTTCTTGGCCGTCACACACGCCGTTCTGGTTCAGGTCGGCGCAGTCACAGCGACCATCGCCGTCACGGTCGATGCACTGGTTGATGTCGCAGATACCATCCCCGTTTTGGTCGGCGCAGCCCGTGCAGACTGGGCGGGGGTCATTCGGCAGGCATATGGTCGGTTCTGGTTCATCGTCACAGGAGCCGCCGTCCACCAGCTCATCGCATGTCCCTTCATCGCCGCCTCCGTCGAGGTCTGGGCAGATGGGCAGGGTGGGGTTGGCGCGACACTCGTCGCGGTCACAACGCCCGTTGCCATCGCTGTCGATGCACGCTTCGTCGCATACCCCGTCACCATCTGCGTCGAGGCACTCGTCACGGTCACAAATGCCGTTGTTGTTGCGGTCCATGCACGCTTCATCGCAGCGCCCATCCCCGTCAGCGTCAAGGCACTCGTCACGGTCACAAACGCCATTGTTGTTGCGGTCTTGGCATTCCTGTCCCGGCTCTTGGCCGTCGCAGATGCCGTTTTCGTTGAGGTCAAAGCAGCGCTCATCGCAGCGCCCGTCGCCGTCGGCATCGAGACACTCGTCAAAGTCGCAGACGCCGTTGCGGTTGCGGTCTTGGCAGCTATTGCAGATCCCATCACCATCGCGGTCAATGCACTCCAGCCCGTCGCAGATACCATTCCGGTTGCGGTCGTTGCAGGTGTCGCACGCCCCGTCCCCGTCGGTATCTTCACAGGTTGGTGGCTGACGCGGCGGCTGATTGGGTTGGCTGGTCGGGTTCTGTGCCTCGATTTGGCTGTCTGCGGCGGGCGGCGGCAGTTCAACGCCACGCTCGGTGAGGTGGGCTTGGTAAGCGCTGAATTCGGCGGGGTCATAGGCGGCTGGGCGGCTGGGGATGCTGGACGCTTGGTTGGTCTCATCCAATGTAATGGTGGTCTGGCTGCCGGGGACGAGGACGCGGGTCACGCCCTGCGATTCCACGATGCCTTGACCCTCCAACAGCGTGACAGCCAGCGCGCCCGTTCCGTCGCTCGTGGTCTGGTTGGTCAGGAAGGCGGTAGACCCAAGCGAGATGCTCGCGCCGTTGACGTTCAGGTTAATCAGGCCAGCGCCTTCGGGGGTCTGCACCATCACGCCGTCAGTGGGGACTTCACCGCACTGCGGCGCGCCCAGACCGGTTCTCAGGTAAAACGCCTGCATCGGGTTATAGACCAATGAGTCGGCCTCAACCGATGGCAGGGCTGCAAGGTCAACTTGAACGAGGTCGGCCAGCACCCAGCCGGTGCGCGTGCGATAATCCTCATATTTGATGCGCAACCATGTCTCCCCGGCGCGGTTGAGTGTCTGGCCGGTGATGATAACTGGGCTATCGGCGGGGATTGAGCCGACCACCACGCCAGTCGTGCTGGGGCTGAGGCGGACGTTGGCAGCGGCGAGCGTCTGTCCGTCGATGCGCGCTTGGTCGTCTACGGCGTCTTCGATGGTGACATCACCGAACAGCACCATCGTAACATTCTGACCCGGCAGGGTATCAGGGAGGCTGGCCTGCACCTGCATGACCGCCACGCCCCACTGGTCAGTGGTCTCGTCCAGTGGGCTGAGGGTGAAACCTTCAATGGCAGTCAGCGACGCCGTGTCGCCCACCTGTTCCCACGCGACCGACTGTGCCTCGCTGCGCGGGATAAGCGCGCCGGAAACGTGACCGTAACACACTTGATTGCGCCCGGTCGCTTGGCAGGCATCCCCTGCCGTTTGCAGCGCCAGCCTCACCATCTCACCGCAGGTCTCGCTGACCGGCGGCTGGGCGGTCAGCCCAATACCGACCGTCAGCCCCGCCCAGACCACCGCCAACAGCCCAAACCACCTTCGGATACTTTTCACGGCCTCAGCCTCCCCGATTTTTTCACCCCATACACATGCCATAAGACGATGGTTTTGGCATGTTGGTTCCCTATAGCCTGATTGTACGGGGTTTTGTGAACGGCGCTGGTTGTTCTTATCGGAGAGGCGTTAGGAATTTACAGACTCGTTACAGTCGCGGATTTTACAGTCTAATCGTCGTCGTCATCGTCATCTTCATCACCGTCATCGCCATCGTCATCATTATTCCCCCCATTGGGTGGAGAACTTGGGTTGGGTGGGGGAGGGGCAAACTGACGGACAGGAACCGCCGGTTCGGGCAGCTCGACACCCATACGCGCCAGTTGTTCAGCATAGGAGTCCAGTTCGGCGGGGTCGTAGGCGGTCGCCTCGCTGGGCGGGGTGGTGGGGCTGCCGTCGTCATCCAGCATCACGCTGGTGTGGCTGCCGGGGATGAGGATGCGGTCATCGTTGAACGAGCGGACGATGCTGTTTCCTTCCAGCAGTGTCACGCCGAGCATCTGTCCGGTCTCTGTCTCGCTCAGCGACAGGAAGGCCGTAGACCCCAGCGCAATATCAACGCCGTTAATGTTCAGGTTGACCATGCCCACGCCATTGGGTGTCTGAATGATTACACCGTCGGTCGGGACCTCGGCACACTGCGGCGCGCCGATGCCCGGTTTGAGGTAAAAGGCCTGCATCGGGTTGTAAACCAGCGAGTCGGTGGGGACGGTGGGGAGGGCGGCGCGGTCAACCGACACAAAATCAGCAAACACCCAACCGGTGCGTGTCCGATACTCGTCATATTGGATTCGCAGCCAAGTCTCGCCAGCGCGGTTCTGCGCCAGCCCGGTGACGATGACATCCGCCCCGTTCGAGAGTGTGCCGAGGACGGCTCCGCCCACTTCTGGGCTAAGGCGCACGTTGACGGTGGCGGTGGTTTCGCCCGTGACTCGCGCTTGGTCGGTTACAGCGTCCTCGACCACCACATCCCCAAACACCACCATTGTGACGTTCTGCCCCGGCGCAGTGTCGGGGAGGTTGGCCTGTGCCTGCATAATGGCGACACCCCAATCACCGCTTATGTCGTCCAGTGGGCTTAGGCTGAAACCTTGAATGTCGGTTAGGTTGACGGTATCGCCGACCGACTCCCATTCCGCTGATGTGTCGGGACGTGAGACGACCTCGCCCTGCGAGTTGCCGTAACAGGCTTGGTTGCGCCCGATGCTCTGGCAGGCGCTGTCAGCGGTCTGAAGTGCGAGGCGGATGGTTTCGCCGCAGCTTGGGGGTTGGGCTGTGCCGGAACTCGATATTGATAACAGTGCTGAAGTGAGGCCGACGGTGGCGAACAGCGCCACGGTCAGCGGCCTAAAAATGTGCATACGTGTCACTCCCTAGATAAGGTTGATATGTTGGGTTGTTTACCCTACTTGATAAACGTCCGACAAGTCTACGGAAAAGTTGCGGTCAACCTGACGAAAAAAGCCCCCTTCTCGTCATATGAGAAGGGGGCTCTCTGCTGGGGTTTAGTTTTTGGCTGGTGCTGCTCCCAGCGGGTCGATGGTTGAATATGCTTTTATGGGCAGGTGTCAAAGACGTTCACCGTCTCGCCCCCCGCTGGCATGAAACCGTTCGTGATGAAATCGATGGTGCAGGGCGCGACTTGGCGCACGAGGTAGCCCTTATTGGCGGGGAGTACGGCAGAGAAGCTGGGGTTAACTTGGTTGAGGATGCCGCTGGCTGTCCCATAGGTGCAGTCAGCATTCTTGAGGTAGATTTCGTAGGCGGTGCCAACAGGGTCGGTGGCATTGCGGTTAAAGGTGAGTGTGAAAGCGCCAGAGGGCGCATACTCGCAGCCGCCAAGCGAGACGGTAATGATTTCACTATCGCTTGCACCGTTGGAGTCGGTGACAGTCAGCGTCACCGTGTAATTTCCTGCGGTGTTCAACGGGTAAGTGTAGGTTGGGGACGGTTGGTTGGAGATTGCTCCGCCGTGGCCGAAATCCCACTGCCATGTGGTGATGGTTCCTGCCCCAGGGCTTGAAGTGTCGGTAAACGTGACAGTATAGATGTCCGTGGTTTGAGTAAATGAAGCAACTGGCGGTACGGGCGTTGCATTCGTAAGTACCACGTCCTGTCGGACTACATCGTTGGCGTAGGCGTTCTGGACACGTAGGCGCACGCTGTAGGTGCCGGGGCTGGCGTAGGTGTGCTGTGGGTCGTAATCGGTCGAGGTGTTGCCATCGCCAAAGTCCCACGAAACATTGGTAATGTCACCGTAGGCGTTGTTGAGGAACTGGACGGTGAGGTCAGAGACCGCATATTGGATGTAATAACCGAAATCGGCGACTGGGCGGCACGGCCCTGCTGCGACGCCGTCGCTGGGGCAGTCAGGCAGCGGGGTAGGCGTCAGGGTTGATGTCGCGGTTGGGGCGGTGGTCGGCGCGGGCTGTTGAGGCTGCTCAGGCTGCGGCGGCACGTCGGTCGGGGTCGGGGTGGCGGTCGCAGCCGGTGGGATGATGAAAGTTCGGGTGTTGGTTGGAGTCGGGGTAACGGTCGGCTCGATGTCCGGCAGTTCGATGTCCTCTGGCAGCAGGGGTAGCAGGTCGGCCAGTTTAACAATCGTGGTGCGGTCATACAGTACCGGCTCAGACGGCTTGCTGGCGGCGATGCCCTCCTCGTCCAGCTCGACACAACTGACATAGCCGGGTTCCAGCGTGACGGTCTCGTCCAGCGCGGTGATATCGCTCTCACCCTCCAACAGATACACGCATGAATGGCCTTCATCCTCTGGCGCGGTCAGGTAGGCGGTTGAGCCGAGGCCGATGTCCATCCCGTTGACACTGAAATTGACCATGCCCGCGCCATTGGGGGTCTGGACAAGGATGCCATCCTCCGGTGCTTCGACGCACTGTGGCACGCCGATTCCGGTCTTGAAGTAGAACGCCTGCATTGGGTTTACGGTCTGGTCCGACACTTCGACATCGGGCAGTTCCGACAGGTCAACCTCTAGCAGGTCGGACAGCATCCAGCCGTAGATTTCGCGGTCGGGGTCGTGGTTGACGCGCACCCAGACCTCGCCCGCGCTGGTCATCGTCTTGCCGTTGGTGACGACGGTCTGGCCGCTGGCGAGCGAGGCCAATACCGGGCGGCTCTCACCGGGTGCAACGCGGATGTTGGCGGCGGCCAACAGCGTGGCCTCGCGCTCGACCGGCGTGCCGACCGCGTTTTCGACCTGTATGTCGCCGAACAGGATGAAGGTCACGTTCTGGCCGGGCAGCGCATCGGGAAGGTTGGCCTGCACCTGCATCAGCACGACGCCCCACAGTTCCTCGGTCAGTTCCAGAGGACTGAGGTCAATCGAGACCACATCCTGAAGCAGCACCTTGTCGCCGCGCTCGTCGAACACGAACGTTTCGACTTCTGGGCGCGAGACGGCTTCGTTAAGTATGTGGCCGTAGCAAGCTTGGTTGCGGCTGGTGTCGCTGCATTGGCTGTCGGTCGAGGAGAGGGCGGCCTGCACCAGCGCGCTGCACTGGGTGTTGGTGTTGGATGAGCCGGGGCGGCTGGGCTGGGCGAAGTTCTCGGCCAGCGTGCCAAAGCCGAGGACGAGCGCAAACAGTGGCAAAAACCAGCCCGTGAAACGGATAATCGGTCTGAGCATAGGTGTGTACCTCGTTTGGGAAACCAGATTAGATGGTGACGGGTTATAACAGTAGATAACAAAATGTAGGACTAAAGTTGTATAGGTTTCAGTTTAGCGCAGTTTTTGATTCCGGCGCGCATCGGATTGTTAGAAAATTTGAACCGATGCGGCGGTTGCGGTATCGCACATCTGGGCGGATAATACACACAATCTTAAACATCTGTGGGGCGGCCAACCATGTGCCGCCCCTTGCTTACCCTGTCAAAAAGTGTGGAAAACCGTGACGAACCAACCCTACGCCCAGAACAACACCTTTATCGCGATTGCCGGGAACATCGGCGCTGGCAAATCGACCCTGACCCAGATGCTGGCGGAAGCGTTTGGCTGGCAGCCCTTCCTTGAGGGTCACAGCGAAAACCCTTATCTGGTCGATTTCTACCGCGATATGTCACGTTGGAGTTTCCACTCGCAGATTTTCTTTATGGGCAAGCGCTTAGAACATCACCGGATGCTGACGGATTACCCCGGCAGTGTCGTCCAAGACCGGACGGTGTATGAGGACGCCGAAATCTTCGCCCGCAACCTGTACCGTCAGGGGCGGATGACTGACCGTGATTGGGACACCTACCAGAACCTATACACGGCGGTCAGCGCCTTTTTGCCGCACCCCAACCTCGTCATCTACCTGCGTGCAAGCACCGAAACGCTTCTGCGCCAAATTGCCAAGCGCGGGCGCGACTACGAGAAGGACATCACGCCCGATTACATCGACGGGCTGAATGGGCTGTATGAGGATTGGGTGCGGCGCTGGAATCACTCGCCCATCGTCACGATTGAGATGGACGGGTTGGATTTCCAGCACCGTGCAGACGATTTCGCCTACGTCTGTGACCAGATTCGCGGGACAGTCACAGCAGGTTAATTGCCCACCCAACCGAGCAGGCGGATGCTTCCGCGTAGGCTGCCAGTATAGGGCTGTTGGCTGTAGCCGTTGACATCGACGGTGTACACGTCCAGCCGCCCGTCAATTGAGGTCGTGCCGCCGAAGGTCGCGCCCATGAAGGCGGCTGCATTGCCCGCCCCGTTGAAGATGGGCGCGCACATGCTGTTGGGGTTGGCCGGCAGCGGCGACGCGGTATAGGTGAAACTGCCGTTTGACAGCGTGCGCGGCACATCAACCACGATGCGGCCATACGGACACTGCCCGCTGACCCCGCCGACCGCGATGCGTGTCCCGTCCCCGTTCCATGCTGCCTGCATCCCGTAACGCGGGAAGTTCATCTCGGTGGTGGTCGCCAGCGCCGTCCCGTCGGCGCGCATCAGGACGGTCTCGGTCTGTCCGCTGATGGTGGTCTGGACGAGGAGGGTGCTGCCGTCGCGTGACCATGCCTCACTGGTGTAGACGGTCGAATCTGGCGCGCCGCGCAGCGTGACGGGGTTGGATGTGCCGCCCTGCACATCGGCGAGGTAAATCAGGCGCGCTTCGCTCAGGATGTCGCTCGAATCCGTGACCGCATACGACAGCAGGCGTGGGTTGACCCACGTCGGGCGCTCGACGACCGGCTGCTCAGAAATCTGGCGGGTTTCGCCGGTCTGAAGGTCGAACATGAACACGTAACCGGCCTCAGAAGGCGTCTGGGTGGCGAGGTCACAGCCGTCTGCTGCGCTGGGCTGCCAGCTTGGGCAGTCGGGGCGGTCACTCAGGTAGGTGATGTAGCGCCCATCGGGCGACCAGACCGGCATCCAGTCGAATGAACCAGCATTGGTCAGGTTGGCCCAGCCTGCCGTGCCGAGGTCATAGATGAAAATGTCGATGTCATAGCCCGTGCTGATGGCGACCGCCAGCCGCCGCCCGTCGGGGCTAAAGCTAGGCGGGCTGAAGCGTCCGCGCTGGGTCAGGCTGTTGAGGTTGCTGACGCGGAAGCTGATGCCAGTTGAGACATCAGCAACATAAAGGCCGCTGGCGAGGCCGAGCGGGTCGTCCAGCAGATAGGCGAACGCGCTACCGTCGGCGCTGAGGTAGAACTGGTCGGGTGCTTCGGTATCAATTTCGATGATGGGGATTCGCCCGGCTGGGTTGGACGGCGAGGCGTAGTATAGGGTGGCGACATCGGTGGTCGGCTGGGCAGTCGAGAGGTTGGTGATGGTCTCGCGGTCGTTGCTGACCACATACGCAACGTGCGGGAAATCGAGGCCGTCGCGGATGTTGTCTGGGATGTCGAGGAGCTGGCTGTTATCGGTCAAGAACAGCGTGACCGGCTCCGGCGTCAGCGTCGGCGGAGGGGTGACGGTGGGGGTAAGAGTCTCGGTTGGTGTCGGCATGATGGTCGGGCTGGCCGTCGCGGTGGGGGTGACGGTTGGCGTGGCGGTGGGGGTCGGTGTGGCGCTGGTCGTGGGCGTCGATGCATCAGTCGGTGTCAGAGTTGGTTCA
>JALONW010000318.1 GCA_025454725.1 Anaerolineae bacterium | reverse complement strand
CAGCCGATGCGTGCGGTGGGCGGGGGGATGTCCGCCCACCCACCCGATTGCACCCCGTGGGGCAATCGGGGTGCGCCCCGTGGTGGCGCACATCAGCCCTCACCGGCGCATAAGGTGGCGAGCTTTTAGCTCGCGGGCCGCCCCGCCCCGTCTCCCACCCTCTCAGAATCACAGGCGCACGGCCTCCAGCCAAGCTGTCGATAGGGGAGACAAGTCCTCTGGGGCAAGCGGGCGGCCACCGCATCAACCACCCGCCCCTGTTCTATCCCTGTATGTGGCACTCCCCAAAAAGACTCGTTATAATCGCAGTTCTCAAAAACAAATACGCTAAACACTTATCCACCCTCATAGGAAAACCCATGCCCCGCATCTTCGACAACCTGACCGACAAGCTGCAAGACGCACTCATCCAGACCTTGCCCGCCGCCCACCGCGCCGACTTTTGCGTCGGATACTTCAACCTGCGCGGCTGGCGCTTGCTGGCCAATTCCGTCGAGCACATGACCGGCGGTAAAGACAACTGCGTCCGCCTGCTGGTCGGGATGACCACCACTCCCCGCGACGACGTACACCGCATGTTCAGCTTGCAGGGCAGCGACATCCCGATGGACGGACAAATCGCCATCCGCCTGCGCAACCAAATCGTCGAGGAGTTCCGCCAGCAACTGATAATTGGCGTCCCGACCGACGCCGACGAGCGCGGCCTGCGCCAGCTCGTGCGCCAATTGCGCGCCAAAAAGCTCATCGTCAAGCTCTACCTGCGCGCCCCGCTGCACGCCAAGCTGTATTTGACGCACCGCAACGATTACAACAACCCGCGCACCGCCTTCCTCGGCAGCAGCAACCTGACGTTGTCCGGCCTGTCGCTCAACGGTGAGCTAAACACCGATCTGACCGACCAAGACTCGACCCAGAAATTGGCCGACTGGTTCACGGCGCGCTGGGAGGATCGCTTCTCTCTCGACATCACCGACCCGTTGGCCGATGTCATCGAGCAAAGCTGGGCGGGCGAGAATGGCCTGACGCCTTACGAGGTCTACCTCAAGATGGCCTATCACCTGTCGGAGGAAGCGCGTGAGGGCATCCTGACCACCGGCGCATTGCCCAAGCCGTTCGACACCCTGCTGTTCGACTACCAGACCGTCGCGGTTCAGATGGCCGTCACCAAGCTCCACAAGCGCAATGTCGTCCTGCTGGGCGATGTGGTTGGCCTCGGCAAGACGTTGGTCTCGGCGGCGGTGGCCAAGGTCTACCAAGAAGATTACGGCACCAACTTACTGGTGCTATGCCCGCCCAACTTGGTCAAGATGTGGAAGGATGTGCTCCAAGAGTATCATCTCATCGGCGACGTGATGCCCACCAGCTTGGTCGATAGCACAAAGGGCGGGCTGGCCACGCTGCGCCGCTACCGCTTGGTCATCCTCGACGAAAGCCACAACTTCCGCAACGCCGAAGGCAAGCGCTACGCCGCCATCCGCGACTATATCGCGGGCAACGTCGATAAGCTCATCTTGCTCTCGGCCACCCCCTACAACAAAAATTACGAAGACCTCGCCGGGCAGCTCGGCCTGTTCCTCGACAACGAAACCGACCTCGGCGTCCGCCCCGAGGCTTACCTGCGCGAAATCGGCGGCGAAAGCGCCTTCATCAGCCGTAGCCGTGACGAAAGCGGCGTCCGCACCCTTGCCGCCTTCCGTCGCAGCAACCACCCCGACGATTGGCGCGACTTGATGCGCCTCTACATGGTGCGCCGCACCCGCAGCTTCATCCTCAAACAAAAGGGCTACGTCCACACCGACGAAGACGGGCGCAAATACCTGCAAAAATCCACCGGGGAGCGCGCCTACTTCCCGACTCGCACCCCCAAGACCGTCACTTACGAGGCCGACGCGCAATACCGCCGCTTGTATGACGACATCGTGGTCAATGCCATCAACCAGCTCAGCTTGCCGCGCCATGGCCTCGTCCAATACTTGGTCGATGGAGCCGAGCGCGCCGCCACCGACGCCCAGAAACGCCTGATTGACAACCTCAGCCGCGCTGGGCAACGCTTGATTGGCTTCACCCGCACCGGCTTATTCAAACGGCTCGAGTCCAGCGGGCACGCCTTCATGCTCTCGCTCGACCGGCACGTCCTGCGCAATTACCTGTTCTTGTACGCGCTCGACAATGACCTCGATTTGCCGCTGGGCACCTTGACCTTGGACGACACCAGTGCCGAGGGCGACACCAGCGACCTCGACCCCGACTTGCTGGACACCACCGAGACCAGCACCAGCCGCTACGAACAGCGCGCCGAGGCCGCCTATGCCCAGCTCGCGGCCAAGCCCAAGCGCTACGACTGGTTGCCCGCCCGCCTGTTCACCCCCGCCTTGCGCGCCAACCTCGTGGCCGACTGCGCCCTGATTGAGCGGGTGCAGCACTACTGCGGCGCATGGGACAGCGGCTCCGATACCAAGCTGGCCGCCCTGTTCGACCTGCTGCACCGCAAGCACCCCAACCAAAAGGTGCTGGTCTTCAGCCAGTTCGCCGACACCATCACCTATCTGGAGCGCGAGCTGAGCCAACGCGGCGTGACCCAGATGGCCGCCGCCACCGGCCAAACCAACGATGTCGTCGATTTGGCGCGCCGCTTCAGCCCGCGCAGCAACCACACCAGCCACCAGACCTATACCCCCCCCGCCGATGAACTGCGCGTCTTGCTCTCGACCGATGTGCTGAGCGAAGGCCAAAACCTGCAAGACGCCGCCATCGTGGTCAATTTCGACCTGCCGTGGGCGATCATCCGCCTGTCGCAGCGCGCCGGGCGCGTTGACCGCATCGGCCAGCAAAGCAGCGAGATCATGTGTTACTCGTTCTTGCCCGCCGACGGCGTCGAGCGCTTGATCCGCCTGCGCGCCCGCGTCCGCCAACGTCTCAACGAAAATGGCGAGGTGATTGGCAGCGACGAGAAATTCTTCGAGGATGACGTGGCCGACCTCTACCTGACCGACCTGTATACCGAGGCGGCGGGCGTCTACGACGACAAAGACATCGATGACGAGGTAGACTTGGCGTCCGAGGCCTACCAAATCTGGGCGAACGCCACCGCCGACAACAATGCGCTGCGCGAGAGAATCGAAAAATTGCCCAATGTGGTCTACGCGACCCGCGCCGCAGCGCCCGAGCAATCCGATGGCGTCATCACCTACATCAAGACCCACACCGGCGGCAACGCGCTGGTCTGGATGGGCGCGGACGGCACCCCGATCACCCAATCGCAAAAGCGCATCCTCGACAATGCCGCCTGCGCCCCCGACACCCCAGCTACCCCGCGCCGCCCTGACCATCACGAGCGTGTGCGCGATGCGCTGGCGCTGGTGCACGACGAGACGCGCAACCAAAACCACGCGGGCAACCTCGGCCACCCCAAAGGCGCCCGCGCCCGCGCCTACAACCGCATGAAGCGCTATCACGAGACGTTGAAGGGCACCTTGTTCGAGGATCCCGTCATCGGCGACATCGTGCACGCGCTGTATACCTACCCGCTGACGGCCAGCGCCCGCGAGAGCTTGTTGCGCCAGATGAAGACCGAGGTGCGCGACGAGGACTTGGCACAGCTCTTGATATACCTGCACAACGACCGCCGCCTGAGCGTGATGGAAACCCCAGACGATCCCACTGGCGACCCCCAAGTCGTGTGTTCACTGGGCTTGTCCGTGCTATAATCCGCCTTATCCGTCCTCACCCCGCGCAATAGGGGTGAGGACACCCGCCGCCCACACCCCCGACAGGACGCCCAGCCATGCCCCGCAAAATCCCCCGCGATGTTATCCGTAAAGCCTTACAAGACTTTGAGTTCAAAGACTTGTTCGTCGAGGGGCTGGGCTGGAACAACCCGCACGGGCGGACGACGGCAACCGGCATCACCCCCATCGCGCAGTTGTCCGGCGTCACCGTGTTGGAGGTCAAAGGCGGCATCCCCGACCAAAAAGCCCGCGATGACGCCCACCGCGCCATCGAAAAGACCCACTACGAACACCTGCTCATCTTCGTCGATGAAGAACGCACCCAGAGCCTGTGGTCGTGGCGCAAGCGCGACGGCAAGAAGCGCATCCGCCGCGAGCACGCCTACTTCAAAGGGCAGCCCGGCGACTTGTTCTTGACCAAGCTGGACGGCATCTTCGTTGACCTCGACGAATTGCGCCCCGACGGCACCATCCCGATCCTCGAGGTCACCGGCAAATTGGCCGCCGCCTTCGACAACGAGCGCGTGACCAAAAAGTTTTATGGCGCGTTCAGCGAGGTTCGCCTCCGCTTCGTCGAGCACATCAAGGGCAGCATCGAGCAACACCCCAAAGACCGCGACTGGTACGCCTCGGTCTTGCTCAACCGCCTGATGTTCGTCTATTTCTTGCAAAAGCGCGGCTTTATCCAAGGCAACACCGCCTACCTCGACGATAAATTAGCCCAAAGCCGCCAGCGTGGGGCAGACCTGTTTTACAGCCAATTCTTGCAAGCCTTATTTTTCGAGGGCTTCGCCAAGTTGGAAGGCGAACGCACCGAGGCCGCCAAAAAACTCATCGGCGAGTTGCGCTACCTCAACGGCGGCCTGTTCTTGCGCCACGACATCGAGCAACGCTACGACGACATCCACATCGCCGATGCCGCTTTTGACGAGGTGCTGACCCTGTTCGGCGGCTACTCGTGGTACCTCGACGACCGCACCGGTGCCAGCGACAACGTCATCAACCCCGACGTGCTGGGCTATATCTTCGAAAAATACATCAACCAAAAAGCCTTCGGCGCGTACTACACCCGCCCCCAAATCACCGAATACCTGTGCGAGCGAACCATCCATGCCGCCCTGCTCGACAAGGTGGAAGAATACACCGGCCAGCGCTTCGAGTCGGTCGGGGAGCTGTTGTTGC
>JALONW010000025.1 GCA_025454725.1 Anaerolineae bacterium | reverse complement strand
CTGACGAGCTGTTACGGCCTCGGTTGTGCTGGTTGGCTGCCTAGACACATCGAACCCTTCTTATCGCCTGAATCATCACCACACCCAATTATCCCAGCACCGATGCACTGGACAACTTTCAATAGGTGGATGGAGAACTTTGCATGGAACGCGGATTATACTCAAATCAAAATAATCACTCTGCTCAACTATGGGGACCCCAACCAATACAGAATCAGTATTTTGGATGCCGAAACCCAACAGTTTATCAGACCGGTTAAAGATTTTTTCTGCGCTAATCGCTGCTCGTATAGGTGGGAGAATGACCCCTACGCTCCTTTTACGCTAGCACCGGGTGAAAGCGTCATCAATAAGGCGGCTACCCTTCAAGTGACGCGGGAAGAAGACGAAGAGACCTATACCATCTTTGACCTCCAAACCGGAGCAGTTGTCTCTACTTGGCAAAGCTTTGGAGACAATTCTTTTCGTTGGGTGGGTGACACGCTTTTCGAGTCATATTCCTACAATAAAAATATTTGTTACCGCTATTGGCACCCGGCAACCATTCAGAACCGTTTTATCGAGCCTTTAGGCTGTTCGTTTTCAAACGATAGTCGTTATGCACTGCTCACCTCACCGAGCGCGATGAGGCGCAGCCTGTTAATTGATACGCACAGCGGCGAAACGGTGGAAGTCAATTTTTACGGTGAAATGGGTTCGTTCAGCATGGACGGCCATTCCATCGCGCTTGCCAGTAAGGGGTTTATCACCTTTTGGGATGTCGAAAATCTTATGGCTACAAGCCGTTAAACAGCCCGCCTGAGCCACCGCCAACGGCTGGCACGTCGAACTCGACCCCGACGACGTGCTGTGAGGGGGCAAACATCACACCGCCTGACCCACGCACGCCCCAAAAAGATGGTTGTCTCACCGATTCGACGTGCCAGCGTGGTAGAATAGAGGGGTAACGTCGTGATAGTGGAGTCCAAACCCTGTGACCATCCTGATCGACCCAGACGCCATACCCGTCGCCCCGCCGGTAGATGATGCCGACGCGGGCTGGCAGCCCGACCCCAATTTCCCGCGCCGCCGTCCCCCGTGGATTAAAGTGCGCGCCCCCGGCGGTGACGAGTACCAGAAGGTCCATGACCTGATGCGCTCGAAGGAACTGCACACCGTCTGCGAAGAGGCGCAGTGCCCCAACATCTCGGAATGCTGGGGACGCGGCACGGCCACCTTCTTGATGATGGGCGACACCTGCACGCGCTCGTGTGGATTCTGTGACATCAAGACCGGACGCCCGTCCCCGCTGGATTGGGCGGAGCCGAACCGCGTGGCCGAAAGCGTGCGCGCCATGAACCTGCGCCACGTCGTGATTACCAGTGTCAACCGTGACGAGCGCGCCGACGGCGGCGCTCCGATTTTCGCGATGGTCATCAAGCGCATCCGCCAGCTTCAACCCGGCTGCTCGATTGAGGTGCTGATTCCCGACTTCAAGGGCAGCGAGGCCGCGCTCAAGATTGTGATGGACGCCCAGCCCGAAATCCTCAACCACAACGTCGAGACCGTGCCGCGCCTGTTCAAGAAGGTGCAGCCGCAGGACAACTATGCGTGGACGCTGGCGACGCTGGGCAACGCCAAGAAGATGCAGCCGCTGGTGCTGACCAAGAGCGGCATCATGGTCGGCCTCGGTGAGACCTTTGACGAAGTGGTCGAGGTGATGAAAGACCTCGCCGCTGTCGGCGTGGACATCATGACCATCGGCCAGTATCTGTCGCCCAGCAAGGGACACCTGACGGTCGAGCGCTACTACACGCCCGCTGAATTTGAGCGCCTCGCCGAGATTGGCAAGGAACTGGGCTTCAAGTGGGTCGAGAGCGGCCCGCTGGTCCGCAGCAGCTACCGCGCCGATATGCAGGTGCGTGAGCTGTCGAAATTGAACTTTATCCACACCCCCGCCGTCGTCATTCAGGGCAGCTCGGAGTCGCAGGCGGCACGCCCGTGAGCGCCGAGAACCCGCGCAGTCGTCGCGGACGCCCACAACCACCCAAGCGGGACATCTGGGAGGCCTTAATGGAAGAGACCACACCCGACCGCCCCGGAATCTGCGATTACGAGGGGTCGAACTACCGCACCGAGTTCTGGGAGGGGCAGGGGCGCGACTACGAAGACCGCGTGGAGCGTGTCGCCCTGAAGAAACTCCTGCCAGAGCGCGGCAAACACCTGTTGGAGATTGGCGCGGGCTTTGGCCGCCTGACCAACGAGTATACCGAGCGCTACGACCGTGTTGTGCTGCTGGATTATTCGTTCTCTCAGCTCGAATACGCCCGCGAACACCTCGGCGCGTCCGACAAGTTCACCTATGTGGCGGCGGACGCCTACGAACTGCCGTTCCGCCCGGCCAAGTTCGACGGTGTGAGCATGATTCGCACCATCCACCACATGAAGAACGTCAATGGGGTGCTGCGCGAGATTGCCCGAGTCCTCAGCCCAGAGGGGGTGTTCATCCTCGAACACGCCAACAAGCGCAACATGAAGGCGATTGTGCGCTACGCGCTGCGCCGTCAGTCGTGGAGTCCATACAGCCATGAGCCGTATGAATTCGTCGAGTTGAACTTCGTGTTCCACCCCCACTACATGCGCGACATGCTGGCGCTGAACGGGTTTGAGGTTCAGAAGCGGATGCCGGTCTCGTTCTTCCGGCTGGGCGCGCTCAAGCGCCGCCTGCCGCTGAATTTTCTGGTCAAGGCTGACGACCTGCTGCAGAACACCGGGGCCTTTATCTCACCCAGTGTGTTCGTGAAATCTATCCGCCGCGCCGAAGTCCCCTACCCGAAGGATATCACCGGCAGCACGTCGATTCCAACCGACGGCATGGACGTTGACCCATTGTTCGCCTGTCCCAAGAGCGGCGGCCCGCTGGTACGCGAGGGTGACCATCTCGTCAGCCTCAAGACCGGCCTGCGCTACGCCTTCCGTGATGGAATCTACGATTTCAAGGCGGCGGTGAACGAGTAACGGGTGAGGTTTCAGATACAACTCCACAAACGCCCCCATCACGGGGGCGTTTGCGTTTTTAGGCGACAATTTCCTACCCGCTTGACAAAAGCATCAAATCGACACATTATATCTGTTATAGATATATCTGTAACGGAAGTATATGGCTGATGTATATCCCTAGACGGTCTGGCTGGCTCTATGGACTGCTGCTGTGGTTTTACCCCGCCCGTTTCCGGCGAGAATACGGCGCTCAGATGCGTCAGGTGTTTGGCGACCTGTATCATCAGCAATCACGACGACGCGCTGGCCTGTGGGGGTGGGTCGGGTTCTGGACGCACATCCTGCTCGACACGACCGCCGCCGCCGCGGTCGAACATTATGATATTGCAAAGGAGAGAACCATGAACCTATCCCGCCCTGCCTTAATGTTGTTTGTCCCCGTTGGCTTGTTTTTGCTTGTGATGATGGTGGTTTTCCAAAGCCTTGACATACTTTTGGCTTATGGCATTGTCTTTATCGCCGGTATGGGGGTTTGGGGATTGGGGTGGCTTGGCCTCATCCCGCGTAACCGGGTCTGGCAGGCATATACGGTCGGCGGGCTGGCTGGGATGGGCGGGATTCTGTTAATTGGCCTGTATACGAACTACGTTTTAGAAGTCGGCCTGCCCGGTCTTGTGATGGTAGCGATTTCGCTGGCGCTCTACGCGGTCTGTCTGTGGGCTGTCCACCATTTTATCGGTGGGTTGGGTAACAGTTTCTGGGGGATGGCGCTCGTGATGCCAGCGATTGCAGGCATCGCCAGCCTTTTCTCCTTTAGTACCGTCAATCTCCCTGAGATAGATTACCTCGCCCTACGCTACGGTTTTTCCCTGATGCAGATTCTCGCCATTTTGCTGGTCGGTGCGGTCAGCATCCACCAGATTCGACGGATTGGGCGAACGGGCGCGCTGACCATGATGGTCGGCTGTGGCTTCATCTATGCGTTGTTCGACCCCGGTTATTTCGGCGGCACGACTTATGATTGGGTGCGGCTGATGGTGATTATATTTCCGCTCATCCTCTGCCCACTGTGGTGGCTGACGGCGCGGTCTGTGCCGAGCCGCATTTGGGGGACGTTCGGGTTGTGGTGCGCCATGCTTGCCCTGAGCTATACGCTGCCCATCTTGGGCCGGTTGAGCGTCGGCCACCCCGGCTATATCCCCAGCGCCCTATCCCATATCTTAATTACTATTCCGCCGCTGGTGGGGGTCATGTGGGGGGTGTTGATTCACGGCCTGCTCGCGCTGGATGAAGGCGATACCTTCTCGGAACCCGGCGCACACGCTTCCCCCATCAGTGAGCCACTGGGATAGTAGAAAGCAGCGCGGCACCACAACACTACCCCCTACCGTCCACCAGTAGGGGGTTTTCTATGTGCGGCGAGTAGGTCGATGAACCCTACCCCCAAAATGTGAGGGACACAATACCACCCTTCCCGGCGCGCATGATAGACTCGTGGGTATTCCGTCGTTGTGTTATGGGGAGGATTCCCACCGTGAAAACCCTCGTCCGTTCTGTTATCGCGCTGGGGCTGATGCTGTGCATCGCCCCATTTACCTCGCTGGCGCACGTCAAATGGTTCGCCGCGTGGAGCTTTGAGGATTCCCCAGCAGGGCTGGGCGACATTCTCACGCCCATGTTTTTTGGCCTCACCCTGCTGACCGTGGCTGGGCTGGCGGTAGCCGTGTTCCTCGACAAACGGCTGGCCGAGTCGGTCGCCTATAAACGCATCACCGCGTGGTTTGATAACCGCAAGCAGTACGCTACGCTCGTTCTCCGCATCGGGCTGGGCATGACGCTGATGCTGGCTTGGGCCGACGACCGTCTGCTGACACCCGACCTCGCACAGCCCAACCCGGTAATTGGCTGGCTGCAATTCGTGCTGGTGCTGCTGCTTATCTTCCCGCAGACCGTCCCGGTCGCCGGGGCGGGGACTCTGGCGCTGTACGTGCTGGGTGTTGTTGAGTTCGGCGCGTTCTATATGCTGGACTACTTCATCTTCGTTGGCGTCGGCTTCTACCTCATCGCAGCTTACCTCAAGGACCCGCGCCTGCACGCGCTGCGTATCCCCGCACTGTACTTCAGCGTCGGCTTCTCGCTGATGTGGGTGGCGATTGAGAAGATTGTCTACCCGCAGTGGGGGCTGGACGTGCTGGCGAACAACCCGCAGCTCACGCTGGGGCTGGACCCGCAGTTCTTCCTCCTCAGCGCCGGGTTTATTGAATTGGCGCTGGGCTACCTGCTGATTATCGGGCTGTTGGAGCGCCCGCTGTCGGTGGTGATTACGCTGGTGTTCTTCACGACCACGCTGGTGTTTGGCAAGGTCGAGGTCATCGGCCACACCATCATCCACGCCGCACTGATTGTGTTCCTGCTGGAAGGCACGGCGCAGAAGCATTACCCCGCGCCCATCAACATCCACAGCAAGCTCAACTGGCGTCTGGCGTTCACAGCGGTGAACTTTGTGCTGCTGCTGGCCGCCTTCACCGTGCCGTACCTGATGATGGCGCAGTCCACCTATACCAACTCACTGGCCTACATGGGGCCGCTTGCCAGTCAGCTCTGGCGGTAATACAGTTTGCAACCTTCGCCGAAAACGGCGCGTATATGGGCTTGTGCCACTCATCTACTTTTCATCAAAAGAGACACAAGCCCATGAATACATCACCGTCCCGCCGCCCGCGTTATGGTTTCTGGCTGATGGCCGCGCTTGCGCTGTTCATCGCCATTTCAGCCCTCGCCCCGTATATCACTTTTGACCCCGCCAGCTTTAACGACGCCACCGCCCGCTTTGCCGCCGAGACCGATTGGAAGGTCGTCAACCTGTACGTGCATATCTTCGCGTCTGGTCTGGCGCTGGTGCTGGGCATCCCACAGTTTGTGCCGGGGCTGCGTAACCGCTTCCGCCGTCTGCACCGCTGGACGGGACGGCTGTACCTACTGTGCGTCTTGCTGGGCGGGTTGTCGGCGCTGGTCATCGTACCGGGCATCATCTCTGGCCTGACCGGGATGATTGGGCTGTCGCTGCTGGCCTTCCTGTGGCTGTTTACAGCTTGGAAGGCATACCGCACCATCCGCGCTGGCAACACCGAGGCACACCGCCGCTGGATGGTACGTAACTATGCGCTGACCTTCGCCGCCGTGACGCTGCGACTGTGGCTGGGGGTGCTGATTATGGTGCAGATTCCAGTTTTAGAGACATTCTATGCCGGGAACTTTGACGCGCTGTTCCTCGAAGCCTACCGCCCGGTAATGTGGCTGTCGTGGGTCCCCAATGTGCTGGTGGCCGAGTGGATGCTCCAGCGCGGCCAAAAGCGCGTGACCGCCGCCGCTGCCGTTGCTGCCCGCTAACCGTTTTTCATCCGACAACAAAACCGCCTCACCCGAAATAGATAGGGGTGGGGCGGTTTTGGTTATTTGGCGGCACTTAGAGAGAAAACTTAGTTTATATTCAAACAGATTGCGCGGTTGCACGCCAGTGAGCACGCAAGACCCCCTACATCCATGACCCGCCGCCAGCGGAAATCACATCGACAGCGGTTATCGGCACTGCAGAGGGAACTTGCCGACCCGCAGTCATAGGTCGCGCCAAATCACCACCGAAGTTGGCTGCTATCCCGGCACGGTGATTTTCTCAACCAGATACAGCCCAAACACCTCGTAGGGGCCGTGTAAAGGTTCATCGTTATCGAACCACTTGGCAAAGGTGAGGGCGCTTTCTTTGTCGGCAAACAGATGATGCTGGTTGAGCTGGTGAGCAAACAGCGCCGTCCGATTGGCCTTGTCTTCATCGTCCCGAAACCCCATGTTCATGATGCCGCTGAGCATCGACCCCGCCCCGATGTCATAGCCCAAAAATTCCCAGCCGTCCGACAGTACATTGGGATGGATCGGACGCTGGGAAAATAGCACTGCACCCTCTAGGGTAAACAGTTGTGTCATCGCGATGAGGGCATAGGTCTGTGATGGGGCGGCTTTTTCCAAGACCAACTGTCGGACTTGGTCTAGCTCACTCCACGTGTCCCAATGGAACCCGTAGATTTCTTCGGTTTGGGTGAGAAAGGCCACATTAAACCAAACGTCATCGTCAATCGACAGCGGTTTAGCGACATTTTCGATCATCAAGAAATTACGACGGCGGTCGTCATTCCAACTGCTGTTGCTTTCCATCCACAGTTCACGGGCGTCGTAGCCTACCACCACTTCTTCCGACAGTTCTTCCCACAACATGTCTTAGCCTTTCATATGGCGTTGTACAACCCACAGCGATGATTCGACCTGTAGGGGCGAGGCTTGCCCGCCTGCTGATGCTGGGCGACCCGCCGGGTCGTCCTACCCATACGACGTGTTAGCGAGGCAAATTTCTTATGCGCGCCGACTCCGCCCCGCTAGCGACCAAACGGCTGCGGCGGCCAGCACCAACACGACCCACGCCGCCGCGCCCAGCGCAATCAGCGGACGCAGCCACGGCGGGTCATAGCTGAACACCACCTGCTGCGCGCCCGGCGGCAGCACCACCCCGCGCTGATTGATGTTGGCGCGATAAACCGTCGCGGGCTGACCGTCCACTGTGGCCGTCCAGCCGGGGAAGTAAGAATCTTTCAGGATGAGGACGCCGCCGTCCTCGGCGCTGACCACCAGCTCAATGCGGGTATCGGTCTCGCTGAGGATGACCACGCCGCCCGCCACATCCCCCGCCGGGAGCGCGAGGGTGTCGGTGTCGTGCAGCGCATGGAGGACGGCCTCGCCCGTCACGTCAAAGGTCGGGTCGCGCAGTACGTCAATCGTGCGCTCACTGCCGTCCCAGTCGTCCGCTTCGACCTGCACGCGCTGGGGGATGAACGCCCGCGCCGGGGGATTGGCCGCCCGATATAGCTTGATGTCACTGCTCAGGGCGCGACGCCAGCCGCCCAGTGTCGCGTGGGCGTAATCGGTCGTGCGCGCATCGACCAGCGTCACGGCGCGCACGGTGACCGTCCCGCCCGCCGACACTTCAACCGTCTCGACCGTGGTCGGGCGCGGCAGTGCGAACACCGCCAGCGTCAAGCCATCGTCTACCTCACGAGCGCTGACTGGCTGACCGACCTCCTCGCCGCCCGCCGTCAGCGTGAGCAGTGCCGGGTCGCCCGCCGTCAAAACGTGAATTTGGTCGGCGGTGAAGGGGGTGATCGGTGTGGCGGTCGTTTCGTCGCCCGCGTCGAGGCTGACCGGCAGGCTCACGTCAAACTGGATGTCGTCATAAAAACGGTCGGCGGTCTTGTCGGTGATGAGTGCTTCGACGCCCGCCAGCCATAGAATACGCGGGTCAGGGACGCACGCCCACAGACAGTGGGGCTGGGCGAGGTATTCACGGAGCCGCCCATCGATGCTGCGCTGTGCGCCGGGGGGCTGCACCGCCGCCGAAAAGGCTGACCAATACACGGTCGGGACGATTCCACCGCCGAAGCCGTCCACCGAGCGCACGCCGTCCAGTGCCGACAAGTTGGGCGCGACCACCTCATGCAGCTTGGCGGCGGTCAGTGCCGCATCAATGGCGCGGTCGCTCATCCCCTGCGCCCGATAGCGCTCGACCAGCGCCTCGCGGTCGTAGGTGTCAAAATATCCCTGCGAGATGCTCAACGTCCGCCCGGTGATGCCCGCCTCGCGCAGGTAGCGCGCCGTGCCACGTGGGTCGGTGGCCGCCGCCGGGTCAATCAGGTCGTTAATCGGCATGTTGCGCGCCGCCAGCAGCAGCTCCCCGCCGACGAGGACGACGGTCAGCGCGGTAATCAGCCAGCGCGGCGCGCGCCCGGCCACCAGCGCAAGGTTAACCAACAGCATTAGCGCGGCCAGCCACGACACCCATGTCGTCAGGGTCGGGCGGGCGGGGCCGTTAACCTCAATGGCGGCGCGGTCAGATACCCACGTCGCCAGCATCAGCAGCGCCAGCGTGACCAAGACCGTCACGCCGCGCACGCCCAACAGCCCACCTTCGGACGTCGTTGTCCGCTTCCACAGCCGCTCCGCGCCGATTCCAGCCAGCATCGCACCGCCCAGCGCCACCAGTGCCAACCAGCGCGCCGGGACTCGGAATAAATTAAAGCCGGGCAGCTCAGCCAGCGACCAGTACAGCGGGTTGAACATCCCCAGCGCGAGGAACACGCCTGCCGCCGCGAGTATCACCCAGCGCCAGCGACCCCGGTCGGGTGAGAGCGCGCCCCACAGCGCCAGCGCTAGCCCGACCACGCCCAGATAGGCGACGTATTCACCGAACACCTGCCCGTCATAGCTGGGGAGCAGGCCGCGCGCTGCCAGCGCGGGATTCCAGCTAAAGGCCATCGCCGCCCGTGCGCTGAAACCGTCCGACCGGTTGGACAGGCCAATCAGTTCGAGCGTCGGCAGGAACTGGACAGCGGCCAAGACCAGTGCCAAGACCGACGCGCCCGCGAGGATTCCCAACAGCCGCGCTCGCCCACCCAGCGCTGGGACGATGCCTCGTGCCGCCGGTTGGGGCATAGTCAGCGCGCCGAGGCCGAGCGCCACGCCGCTGATAAACAGGGTTTGGGTGTGGCCGGTTAGCGCGATGAGACCCAGCACCGCCGCCAGCGGGAACAGGCCGCGCAGTGGCGCGCGCACCGCATAACCGAGCGCGAGGAACGCCCACGGCAGCCAGCTCATGCCCTGAAGTTGGTTGATTTGGTCGGCGTGGCTGGTCATATAGCCGCCGAAGCCGAAACAGGCCGCTGCGATGACCGCCGCCGCCCGTCCGAGTCCGACCTGTCGGCGCGCCAAGAGGTACGCCCCGGCCAGCGCCCACGCGATATGCGCGGCAGTCGCGATTTTCAGCGCGTAGGGGGTGGGCAGGTTGATGGTCAACCAGTTGGGCGGGTAAAACGCGCCAATCTGCGGGTCACTCAGCAGCGGCGCGCCCATGAACAGGCTCGGCGTCCAGAGCGGGAGTTCCCCGGCGCGGAAGGCCGCGTCGCGCAGCGCCCACAGCGGCGTAAAGTAGACGAAGGCGTCGCCGCGCCCGAACACCCACTCCGAGAAGAGCAGTTGGGGGTGAGTCAAGGCGACGGCCACCCCCGCCGCGACAATCACACCCAACACGCGCAGTACACCCATCATCATCAGCAAGACGCCCCGCAGGTTGGAAGACAGAACCACATGCGGCTGACTCTAACGGATGGGGGGATGGGCGGCAAGGGACGGCTACGCGTCGTCGTGTTAAGGGCATTTGGCCGGTCGGCCTGCCAGTCACCCGTGGGAACGTGCCGCGACAAATGTTATCATCGTGACATCATGATAATGCCGTGGTTTATTCCCTTCACGCGCCGCTGACGCGCACAGAAAGCAGGCCGCCTTTATGTCCGACAAAATTCCTGTCCTCATCGACACCGACACCGCCTCGGACGACGCCGTAGCGCTGGTGATGGCGCTGCGCGAGCCGACCTTCGATGTGAAGGCCATCACCATCGTCGGCGGCAACATGCCGGTGGCGCAGGGCAGCATCAACGCCCGCTACACGGTCGAATTGTGCGGCGCAGATGTGCCGGTCTATGACGGCTGTGATGTGCCGCTGATTCGCCCGGCCTACCGTGCCTATTTCTTCCATGGCCCTGACGGGATGGGCGGGATGAACTACCCCGCGCCCCAGCGTGCGCCCGCCGACGGCCACGCGGTCGATAAAATCATCGAGACGATTAAGGCCAACCCCGGTCTGCTGCTGGTCACACTGGGGCCGCTGACCAACATCGCGGTCGCCCTGATGCGCGCGCCAGAGATTGCCGGGCTGGTCGGGCGGCATGTCGTTATGGGCGGCGCGGCCAACTGTGTCGGCAACATCACTCCGGCGGCGGAATACAACATCTGGTGCGACCCCGAAGCGGCGCGCATGGTGTTCCGTTCCGGCCTGCCAGTCGAGATGGTCGGGTGGGAATTGTGCCGGGGCGAGGCCAACCTGACCGATGACGAGATGCGCTACTGCAAAGAGACGATTAATACGCCCCTCAGCCATTTTGCCATCGACTGCAACGCCCACGCGCTGACCAGCAGCCGCGATTGGCTCAACGACCCCGGCCTCGGCCTGCCCGACCCGGTGGCAATGGCCGTCGCCATCGACCCGACCATTGCTTCTCGCACCAGCAAGCATTACGTCGAGGTGGAGTGTGATGGGACCTACACACGCGGTATGACGGTGGTTGACCAGCGCGGCGTCACCCCCTACGACACCGATAATGTCGCCATGTGGCGCGAGGTGGTCGCCAAGGGCGCGCCGCACATCACCGTGTGCTGGGAACTCGACAACGCCCGCTGGAAGGCGCTGCTCTACGAAAGATTGGCATAACCTCATGGAGACGAGCGAGACCAGCCCGCGTATTCTGACGATTGGCACCGTTTTTATCGACGACATCGTATACCCCGACGGCCAGACGCGCATGGGCGTGCTGGGCGGCGGAGCCATCCACGCGGCGGCAGGGATGGCGCTGTGGGGCGAGCACCCCGGCCTCGCCGTGCGCTTGGGGACGGGTTTGCCGCCCGATATTATGGGTCGGCTGGCGCGGCTGGGCGATACCAGCGGCATCAGCCGCCTTGAGCTGCCACAGGTGCGCGCATGGCAGATTTTCGAGGAGGACGGCACGCGCCGTGAACTGCTGCGCGTGGGGGTGGTCGCGCCGTTCCGCGATGGCCCGCCGCCCAACTTTTTGCCCCAGACATGGCTGCGCGACGCCAAAGCGCTGTACATGGTCATCGACGGACAGAACTTCAGCCGGTGGGCGGGGACGCTGCCTGACACCCCCATCTTGTGGGAGCCGAACCAGCCGTATATGGTCACCCAGAACGCGCAGGAGTTCCAGCGCTTGGTCGGGCGCGCTGAAATCGTGTCACCCAACCTCGCTGAGGCGCGCAGCATTTACGGCAACCTGCCCGCCGAATCGTTGGTGACGGCCATGCTGCGCGACGGGGCAGAGGTCGCTGTAGTGCGATTGGGTGAGCGCGGGTCGATAGTCGGCGCAAAGTCGATGCGCGGCGCGGTCCACATCCCCGCCGTACCGGTTGAGGTGACAGACATCACCGGCGCGGGCAATGTCTACAATGGCGGCTTTATCGCGGGCTGGCTGGAGACCGGCGACCCGGTGCAGGCGGCGCGCTGGGGGACGGTCGCGGCCTCGTTCTGCGTCGAATCACTGGGCATTTTCGACCCGCTGGCGGCGGGTATCGCCGAAAAGCGCGACGAGCGCCTGCGCTGGCTGGAAAAACAGGCCGTGCAAGGCTAAGACGCTTTTGGCGGTATCTTGGACGGGGATGGCAAGTGCCATCCCCGCCGCGTATACGGTATGATTTTCGCTGTGCAGATGACCTTACACAGGATGAAAAACCAACATGGCCTTTTTTGATTTTCCGCTGGAGCAGCTCCACACCTACCGCCCAGAGCGCACCGAACCTGCCGATTTCGACACGTTCTGGGCGCAGACGCTCGACGAGGCGCGCCAATACCCCCTCGATGCCCAGTTCACGCGGGTCGAGAGCGGTTTCAAGCTGGTTGAGACCTACGATGTGCGCTTTTCGGGCTACGGCGGTCAGACCATCCGCGGCTGGTACGCCCGCCCCGCCGGGGTTGATGCGGCGCTGCCGTGCGTGGTCGAATACCACGGCTACGGCGGCGGGCGCGGCTACCCCCATAGTGTCAGCTTCTGGGCGAATGCGGGTTATGCCCAGCTCACCATCGACACACGCGGACAGGGTGCTGGCTGGCGGCGCGGCGACACCCCCGACCTCGCGGATGCGGCCAGCCCCGCCGCGCCCGGCTCAATGACGCAGGGAATCTTCTCGCCGCACAGCTACTACTACCGCCGCGTCTACACTGACGCCGTGCGCGCCATTGAGGCGGTCATTTCGCGGCCTGATGTGGACGCCAGTCGGATTGCGGTGGCGGGCGTGAGCCAAGGCGGCGGCATGTCGATTGCGGCAGCGGCGCTGGCCTCGGACATCGTGAAAATCTGCCTCTCCGATGTGCCGTTCCTGTGCCACTTCCGGCGCGCCGTCGGCCTGACCGACGCCTACCCTTACCAAGAGGTCGTCAGCTTCCTGAAAATCCAGCGCGAGGCCGACGAACAAGTCTTCAATACCCTCGACTACTTCGACGGGGTGAACCTCGCTCCGCGCATCCGCGCTGACTGCCTGTTCAGCACCGCGCTGATGGATATGGTTTGCCCGCCCTCGACCGTGTTCGCCGCCTATAACCACCTCGGCAGTGGCAGCCACGAGATGAAGGTCTACCGCTGGAACGGCCATGAGGGCGGCCAAGAGTTGCAAGAGGTCGAGAAGCTGCGCTTCCTGCGTGAGCGCTGGGGGTAGTATCCGGCGTAGGACGGGTGCGCGCATCCACGGATAACCGTGTTATAATGCGAACATCCGTCCGTATCACCGGGGGTTGACCATCATGGCAAACGCATCTGCAATCTTGGCCGAACTTGAGGCGCTGGGAACCGAGCAGAACCGCAAAATTTACGCTCGGCACGGCTGTGAAAACCCCATGTTCGGGGTCAGCTATGCCAACTTCAAAGTGCTGGCGAAGCGCATCAAGCTAGACCACGCGCTGGCGCTGGCGCTGTGGGACAGTGGCAACCATGACGCCCGCGTGCTGGCGATGATGGTCGCTGACCCCAAGCAGGCCACCGCCGACCAGCTCGACCGCTGGCTGGCCGACCTTGAGAGCTACGGCCTGATTGACGGGCTGGTTGCTTACATCGGGCGGACGCCTTTTGTGCGCGAGAAGGCCGAGGCATGGTCGCCGTCGCCCAATGAGTGGGTCAGCACATCGGGCTGGGGGCTGGTGGCGACCCTCGCCTTGACCGACAAGGCGCTCCCCGATGACTATTTCATGCCGTATCTCGACCGCATCGAGTCCAGCGTCCACCAGCAGCCAAACCGCACGCGCTACGCGATGAACAACGCGCTGATTTCCATCGGCTGTCGCAGTGCGGCGCTGCACGAGCGTGTCCAACAGGTCACGGCGACCATCGGCGATGTGGTGGTAGACCACGGCGAGACCAACTGTGAGACCCCAGCCGTTCTCCCCTACATCGAGCGGACGTTGGCGCGCAAGGGCTACGTGGTGGTGTAGGGGAGGGTCATATCTATTCGTTGACCCTGAACGAAAAGAGGTATCTATCAAGCACGGCGCGGAGGGTTTCACCATCAGAGCCGATGGAATTGACACTGCTGAAGCGCTCAAAATCTTCGCCGAAACGGTACAAGATCAGTTTTCGCCTTCACTTAACACGTGCTGCGCGGCGATCAGCAAATTAATGTAATCTCGTTGATTAACTTTAGGTGCATTCATGTTCTCAAATTTACCTTCTTTCACTCAACTATGTAACTTCTATAGAGCGAGCCTAATTAAATGACCGGATGTTAACAAGAGTATTCTGATTATCGGGGTAATAAATGCAAGCGCAACCATCGTTAAATCAGTATACTTGTTTGAGGTTTATACATTATCTCAGAATTGGTGTGAATCTAAATGGACGTACTTAACAACATCGGAAATGCACTGAACGATTTTGTGACAAAGCAACCTTTCTTAGCTATAATAATGGGATCTATATTTGGTGCATTGGTTGGCCCAATTTTTGGTCCATATGTACGGATCATCAAAAACACATTAATTGATTGGTGGACTCAAAGAGGTATATCTTCCCTTTCAGCTAGAATACAAGGTCTCGAAACCGAACTGGCAAGTGTTACTAAGTATTATGATAATCCTGAATTATTGAGTAGGTTATTTCAATCAATTACGTTAGAATTATTAATTTATATTGGATTTGGTTTGTTTATAGATGCCATTTTAATATTCATGAGTAGGCAAGTAACATCTATTATATTTATAACAGCCTGTGTGAGAGCTGCGAAAGTTTTGCAAATTTACAAAAATGTAGAAACTTACCAGACATACAAGTTCAAAACAGAGGAGAAACTACAAGCATTAAAAGCCTTACTAAAACAGCGGCAAATAATGCCTTAATTTATTTGCTTTTCTTCAGTTTTTGGATGATTTCTGGCAAACGACTGAGGTTGTGGCGCTGCAAGCAGCGATGCAATGCTGAACGGCTAATGCCCCACATGCGCTATAATGGGGCGTCTAAGACCATGACAAGGCGGCGCGGGACACCCCTATGACCACAGCGGCACAGATTATCCGGCGGCGGCGGGCGCGCAAAACCCGCAAGCAGGCGCAGACCGGGCGCGTCCGCATCTGGACAGCCATCTGGCTGACGCTGGTCATGCTGGGCGTGGTCGCGCCGGTCGGCGTGGTTGCGGGGACGACCGCTTACGTCTACAGCGAGGCGGTGCGCGACCTGCCCAGCCCAGTCGAGACCACCTTCCAAGACAGCCTCGGCATCACTCGCCTATATGACCGCACCGGCATAGTCGAATTGTTCGCGCTGCAAGACCCGCTGGGCAGCAGCCGCGCATGGACGGCGCTGGACGGTCTGCCCCAGCACGTCATCGACGCGACGCTGTTGGTCGAAGACCCCGATTTCATTCAGACCACGCGCTTTGACCTCATCGGCACGGGCGCACGCTTGTGGCAGAGCATCATGGGCGGCCAAATCGAGGCCGAGCCGTCGCTGACCACGCGCTTGGTGCGGAACGCGGTCGCACCGCGCACGGGCAGCGGGACGGCCATCGGTCGGCGGCAGGAGGTCGCGCTGGTGGCGGAGGTCAACCGGCGCTACAGCCCGTCCGAAGTGCTGGAATGGCACCTGAACACCAATTACTACGGCAGCGAAGCCTACGGAATCGAGGCGGCGGCACAAGTCTACCTCGGCAAGCGCGCTGCCGATTTGACGCTGGACGAGTCCGCCCTGCTGGCGTCGATTCCGACCTCGCCACAGTTTAACCCGTTTGACAACGCGGCTGCCGCCCGTGGCCGCCAATCCGACACGCTGCGCCGGATGCGCGACAGCGGCCTGATTACGCCGGAAGACTACGACGCGGCGGCGCAGATTACGACCGCCATCCGCCCCGGCGGCGGACAAACGCCAGCGCTCGCCCCCGATTTCAGCTTCTACGCCCGACGCCAAGCTGAGGTCATCTTGAACAACCTCGGCTACGACGGCGCACGCCTCATCAGCCGGGGCGGGCTGCGGATTATCACGGCGCTGGATGTGCCGGTCTACGCACAGGCCGCCTGCGCGCTAGACGGCCACCTCGCCAACCTAAACGGTCAGCCCATCGCGTGGACGGCCTCAGACGGCACGGTCTGCCAAGCTGAGGGCCGCTTGCGCCCGCTGATCGCGCTGGACGGCGCTGCGCCTGATACCGGTTCGGTGGTGGTGGTCGATGTGGCCACGGGCGAGCTGTTGGCGATGGTCGGCGCGGCCAACCGACCCGACGCCCAGCCCGGCTATACCCTCGCGCCGTTTGTTGTGTTCGAGGGGTTTCGTGACCGTCAGCAGGGCATCCAGTACACGCCCGCCAGCATGGTCTTAGACATCCCGCGCAGTTTCCCCGGCGCGGCGGAAGGTCTGATTTATCAGCCTGCCAACCCGGACGGCTCATTTGCTGGCCCGCTGAGCGTGCGTGAGGCCGCCGCCAAGCTCCTGCTCCCCCCTATCGTCCAGATGGCCGATAACCACGGCCTCACGCGCATCCTCAGCACGGCGCGGCGGCTAGGAATCAACACGCTCAACGACGGCTTATACGACTTGTCGCTGCTGGAGCGCGGCGGACAGGTCGCACCACTGGATGTGGCCTACGCCTACAGCGTCCTCAGCTCACAAGGCGAGATGTCCGGTGTCCCCGTGCAGCCGATGGGGATTGGCCTGCGCAACCGTGACCCCGCCGCCGTGCTGCGAATCGAGGACGCGCAGGGCGAGGTCTTATGGGAGTATCAGCCCGCCAATACACGGGTCAATGTGTTCCGCGATGCGCCGGAACTCGGTTATTTGGTCAACAATGTGTTTTCTGATGCGGCGCTGCGCCGTGAGCGCTTTGGGGACGCCACCCCGCTGACATCTGACCGCCCGGCGGTGGTTATCGACTCGTTGACCAGCGACCGCCGCGACAATTGGGCGGTGGGTTACACGCCGCAGCGGGTTGTCGGCGTCCATCTGCGCCGCACCGACGGTGAACCGGTCGCGCTGGACGGTTACGCGATGAATGGGGCGGCGGCGCTGTGGCGTGCCGTCTCCGAGGCCGCTCACGTCGGCCTGCCCAGCGCCGACTGGCCGCGCCCGGCCAACGTGGTCGAATCGACGGTGTGCCAGCGCTCCGGTTTGCTCCCACATTCGGATTGCCCG
>JALONW010000317.1 GCA_025454725.1 Anaerolineae bacterium | reverse complement strand
GCGGGGACGGCGGGCGCGGTCTTCCCGGCGGCACAGCTCCCATGGGACGCCAAAGAGGCCAATAAAGCCATCGTCATCGACATCAACCCAGAACCGACCGACTACGACGCCTTTGCTGATTTTTCGCTGCGCGGGGCGTTTGGTCAGGTCATGCCTGCACTGGTCGAAGCCATGCGGGCGGGGCGCTAAGACGTGCGCTGGTTGGTTCTCGCTGTGTTGGCCGTGCTGGTCAACCTGACCCCTGCTGCGCAAGAGACCGACGGCACGCCGCGCACAGTCTATCATGTCCTGCGTGATAATCGCGGCGGCGCGTTGGCTTTTATCGACCCCGTGACGGGCGAAGAACAGCGCGTCCTCGCCAGCGGTGAACGGTTTACCATCGTACGCGGCGGGGTCATCTGGTGGGATAGTGACGCCGGTCAGGTGATGTGGGCGGGCATGGATACCCTCGACGCCAGCGCCCACCCATTCATCCAACTGCGCCCGGGCGACTCGCGAGTCGATTGGGCGGTCAGTGACGGCGGGCGGCGCATCTTGTGGACGCTGGTACGCGACGATGCCCCCGGCATCATCACCACCCAGACGTGGACGGCCACCGTAGACGGCGCTGACCGCCGCCTAATTTTAGAGGAGACGCGCACCGACGGGCTGCGGGTCAAGCCAGTGGCGTTTTCGCCGGATGGCCAGAACGCGGTGATGGATTATCAGCCGGGCGGGCTGGAAAGCCTGCTGATTTTCCCGCAGTTCGCCGGGCTGTTCACCATCGACACGACCGCTGAAACACCCGAAGCGGCCTTCCTGCCGGGTGAGCCGGGCGACTTTACCGGCGCGGGCGTCAAAGATGGGCGCGTGGTGCGTCTGACGGTCGCGGGTGAGTTAGGCGGCTTCGATGTGCGCGTATTAGACCTCGCCTTGGGGCGCGCCTTGACCATCGACGCGCTGCGCTTGAGCGGCTACACGCTGGCGGGCGATGTCTTGGTCTCGCCGGACGGGGAGCGCGCCGTCTATACGCTGGCGACCATCACAGGGACGGTGGGCGCGGCGCGGGTCGAGTCAGTGTTGGTCAGTGTGGATGTCAGCGGCTTAACCCAGACCGCGCTGACCACCCCTCAGCCGCGCCTGCTGCGTCCGGTCGGCTGGACGGACGGCGGTGAGGCCATCCTGCTCATCGACCCCGCCGAAGACGGTACATGGAAGGTGCGTCTCGATTCTGGCCGCGTCGAGCCGGTCGCCAACCTCACGTGGGTGGGCAAGGTTGAGAATTAGGGGTGGTGATTCGGGATGTGACACCGCCCCTTGTAGACCCACATGTTTCAAAAAGGTTGGACTATGCCAAATTCAAGGTCATATTTATCAACATATGATTTATTGACATGCTTATATCCCAACCATATTCCAGACAATGAGTACTGGAGTGTATTAGGGGTTTTGCATGAACACATATCCTTTAGAAGCATCGCGATAGTCTTGGAGAAGTTAACACCCAAAAGTTATTATGACATCTATCATGATGCGTCAGGCTTTGATGTAGAAGTTTTATCGTTGCTAGAAAAACATGATTTAGAGATGGTACGTTCTAGGCTTCAAAATTGTGGATACAATCGATGGGTAGAAACTTTGGACATGCCAATAGAAGATTAGGCTAGGGGATGCCCTGTCTCCCTATTTCGCCGTTATCATGAAGAGTATTGATGTTTGACAAATAAAAATGGAGAGTCGGGTTATTGCATCACGGACGCCCCATTGGGCGTCCCTACAGTCTGACCCGATTTGTAGGGACGCGCAACGGCGCGTCCGCTGGATGTTAATCTGTATCGTTTACTATAGGAAAACCGAGCTTAACGTATGGACGACAAAATCAACAAGGCGCGGCGGGCGAAGATTGCGCCGATTTTTGAGTCGCTCGGCCACGTCTACGGCGAGCTGGTCTGGCGGTCAGAAGACGCCTCCGACCCGATGGACGAGCTGGTGAGCTGCATCCTCAGCCAAAATACCAACGACACCAACCGCGACCGGGGTTTTTACGCCATGAAGGCGCGTTTCCCGACGTGGCAGGACGTGGTGGACGCGCCGACACCCGACCTCATCGACACGCTGCGCCCCGCCGGGCTGGCGAACCAGAAAGCGCCCCGGATTCAGGCCGTCCTGCGCCGAATCTACGATGAACAGGGCGCTTATAACATCGACTTTCTGCGCGGACTGCCACAAGAAGAGGCGCGCGCGTGGCTGATTTCGTTCGACGGAATCGGCCCCAAAACCGCCGCGATTGTGCTGTGCTTCGCGTTTGGACTGCCTGCCCTGCCGGTCGATACGCACGTCCACCGCGTCAGCACGCGCCTCGGCCTAATCCCCGATAAGACCACCGCCGACAAAGCCCATCCGATGTTGGAGGCGCTCGTCCCCGGCGAATGGCACTATCCGTTCCACATCTACCTCATCCGCCACGGGCGCGACACCTGCACCGCCCGCGTCGCCCACTGTGAGCGCTGCCCGCTGACCGCCTACTGTGATTATTACGCGGCCTCGACCCTCGGCGCGCCCAAGACCGCCAAGCCGCGTAAGAAAGCCTAGCTTAAGCTGCGGCGGCCTGATTCATCAACTGACCGCTGCCGGGCAAGAGGTGGTCATCGTCACGACGATGGGCGGCGACCCGCCCGCCGCGCCGCCCGATACCCCGCTGGTGCGCGAACTGCACGCCCGCTGGGGCTTAGGCGCACAGCCCTCGGTCACCCGCCGCGCTGAGGATGAGGCTGCTGGGCGAGTCTTGGGCGCTCAGGTGATTTTCCTCCCGCTGCCCGACTGCATCTACCGCACCGACAGCGCGGGTGCGGCGCTCTACCCGACCGGTGACGACCTGTTCGACATGGTTCACCCCGACGACCCAGCGCAGGATGTCGAGCGCGCCGACCGCTGGCTGCGGAAACTGCTGCGCGACACCACCGATCTTTACCTGCCGCTGGCGGTCGGTGACCATGTTGACCACCAGATTGTGCGTGACTGGGGGGCGGGCTTCAGCATTATTTATCCCCGCCTCAAATTGTGGTTCTACGAGGATTATCCCTACAGCGCCGACCCCCTCGCCCGTGACGGGGCGACCGGCGGCCTGCCCTTCACAGTTTTGCGGCGTTCGGTGATTGGGCTGTCCGCATCCGATGTACGCGCTAAAATAGAGTCCATCCAGTGCTACGCCTCGCAGCTCAGTACCTTCTGGCCGGACTGGGGCGCGATGGCCGAACAGGTGACAGGCTTTATGACGACGGGCGGCACACGCCCGGCGCGGGAAATCTATTGGACTGGGGAGATGTAGGCCACCATGACCGACCTACGCAAGGCACGCGAACACCTGAAATCGCTCGTCCAGACCGCCCAAGCGGGCGGCCCGGTCGATGTGCAGGAACTTGAAATCCTCCAGCGGATGCTGGACAACCTCACGGTGGAGGCCGACCGTACCCGCGCCTCGATGGGCGGCGACTTCCGCCAACTGATGAGCGAAGGGGCGGAATTTTGGAAGACCGCCATCCACGAACTGCGCACGCCAATGACCAGCATCCGGGGCTACTCGGACATGCTGGCAAACCCGGCGATGGGCGGCCAGTTGAACGACATGCAGAAACAGCTCCTCGCGGTCGTCCGCACCAATTCGCGCCGGATGGAGAACCTGCTGTCGGACTTTTCGGTCCTCAACAAGCTGCGCGCGGGGGTACTTCAGATTAAGCCCAAGCTGGACACCTTCAAGAACGTGGCGATGATGGTGCAGAAGAAGGCCGAACCACTGGAGGCCGAGTTGGGGCGCGTCCTCAACGTCGATGTGCCGACGGGTATGCCGATGATGCAAACCGACGGCGAACACCTCGCGATGGCGGTCAATAAACTGGTCGAAAACGGCCTGCGCTACTCACCCGCCGAGGGCGGCCGCGTGGACCTGACCGCCAACGCCGACGGCTCAACCGTGGTCATCATCATCGCTGACAACGGTATTGGGATGACGCCAGAAGAAACCAGCAAGCTGGGCAAGGCCTTTTTCCGCGCTGACAACGACATGGTACGCAGCTACAAGGGCAGCGGCCTCGGCGTCCCCATCGCCTATATGCTGATTGCGGCGCTGGGTGGCCAAATTCGGGTCGAAAGCACGCCCGGCAAGGGGACGCGCTGGATTATCCGCATGGCCGGGATGGGCGTGCGCTAAGACCGCCGGAACTCGCGAGCGATGCGGTCGGTCGAAAATTCGACCAAGACTGCTGACCCGTCCGGCGCGGTCAGGGGGTTGGGTGTGCGCTCTAAGCCGCGGACCAGCGCCTGCTGCTCGCCCTCGCGCAGCGCCGTCCCCGGCTGGACGGCGCCCAAGCGGCACAGCCCGACCAGTACCGCGTCCACAACGTCATCGGATGGGGTTTGCAGCGCGCCCAGCACGGCGAGGATGACCGTTTCAGCGTCGAGTTCGGCGAGGAAAGCGGGCGCGGCGGCCACCCGGTAGATGTGCTGGCCGAACGGTTCGATGTCTAGCCCAATCTGGCGCAGCGCGGGCGAAACCGCCTCTAGCTGGCGCGACTGGCTGGGCGTGACCCACGCCGTCCCACCGACCAAATCGGTCGCCTCGACCGTCTGACCTGCAGTCACGCGCGCCCGGACGCTGTTGTAGAGCAAACGTTGGTGGGCGGCGTGCTGGTCAATCAGGTATAGGCTGGCTGGCCCCTCCGCGACGATATAGCGCAGTCCCATCTGGCCGACCACACGCAAAACGGGCAGGGTGCGCGGCTGGTCGGGCACGCCAAACCCCTCCGGGATGTGCGACACGTCCGGCTCGTCGTAGCCGGTATCGTCATTGTCTGGCGCGGAGTCGTCCTCATCGGGCGGCATGGAAGGCATCCCTAAGCTAGCCGGGCGTGGTCGATTCGCGCTGAGGCCGCCGCCGGATGGTCGGGATGGCTGAGACGTAACCGGACGCAGCGGCGGGCGCGCCGTCCCAACCAGTGCCTCTCGGACAGCGCGCTGCACCGCCATATACACCGCGCTGGGGTCGCGGAAGCGCACCTCGGCCTTGGTCGGGTGGACGTTGACGTCCACATCTTCCGGCGGGACGGACACCATCAGCGCGCAGACGGGATATTGACCATTGGACGCCAACCCTTGATAGGCGTCGGTGGCGGCGCGCAGCAGGCTGTGGTCCTGCACTGCCCGCCCATTGACGAACACGTGCATCCGCTCGCGCGTGCCGCGCACCGCGCCGGGATTGGACGTATAACCGTACACGCGGATTCCGTCCGATTGGCTGTCTAGCGCCACCAACTGCTTGAAGGTTTCGACCCCGAAGGCCGCCACCAGCACATCGTCCAATTTGCCGCTGCCGTTGGTGCGGAACGCCTCGCGCCCGTCCTGTTCCAGCGTAAAGCGGACGTGAGGATAGGCCATCGCGTACAGCATGACAATCTGGGCGATTTGGCGCTTTTCGGTGGTTTCTTTCTTGAGGAACTTCAGTCGCGCTGGGACGTTGTAAAACAAGTTCTCGACCGTGATGACCGTCCCAGCGGGCGCGCCGACCGCTTTTTCGACCGTGACAGCGCTCCCCTCGACGCGGAGCTGCACGCCCATCGGCTCATCACGGTGGCGGCTGATGCACGTCACCTGTGCCACTGCCGCGATGCTGCACAGTGCCTCGCCGCGAAACCCCAGCGTCGTCAGGTGCAGCAGGTCGTCGGCGCTGCGGAGTTTGCTGGTGGCGTGGCGCGCAAACGCCAATCTCACCTCGCTGGCGCGGATGCCACTGCCATCGTCGCTGACGCGCAGCAGATTTTGGCCGCCCCCGCGTGAGGCGACACCGATGTGCGCTGCGCCCGCGTCAAGGGCGTTTTCGACCAGCTCTTTGACCACCGACGCCGGGCGCTCGACCACCTCACCGGCGGCAATCTGGGCAACGACATGGTCGGGCAAGACGTGGATGGTCATGGGGCGGCTCCGTGGCTCACTGATGGGCAGGCAGGTCTAGCCAGTGGGTGGCGTCGGGGAAGCGCGGCACGCTGCTGAAGCCCAGCGCCGTATAGAAGGCCGCACCGTGGTCGGTCATCGTCCGCAGCGTCAGCACGGTGAACTGTTGGGCAGCGTGGGCGATTAAATGACGCACCAAGCGGCCACCGACGCCCGTCCGGCGCGCATCGGGCATCACATACACGTGGCGAACGCGCCCGACCGTCGGGTCGGCGGCGTAGGGGTCGGGGTGGACGCCGCCGACCGCCACCAGCGCGCCGCTGGTGTCATAGGCAGCCAGCAACAGCGCGCCGAGTGCGTCGAAGCGCTCTTCACCGCTGGCGTACTCCTCCCACAGCTTGCGGACGAAGCTATACCTCTCCGCGAGGCTGGCATCAAGCAGCGGTTGAAGGTCATCCGCCGACAGCGGCGCAAAAGGGCGAATCATATCATGGATGTCCTCGGCATGTGTTTCACATTGCGGACTCCATTATGCGCCAGCAACCTACAGGACTCAAGCCGGACGGCTGGGGCGGGTTGGGCAAACGCATCAAATCTTGGCTGAACCCATCGCGCTGGCCTGCGCTCTGCTCTAGTAAGTGCTTGACCACACCCTCGTCATGCGGAATTGTCTTGGGAAATAACCTCTTGGCCGAACTTTGGTGTGGAAATTGATGGTCCTACTAAAATCATTTCTTTTGCCTAAACAGCCAAACGTCCGGGGCGCAGCACGCTGCGCCCCGGTTAACAAAATAGCATGGTGAGATAGATTCACCCCGCCCCGACAAGGCCGTCAGCCAATAACGCTCCCGCCCCAGCGGTAGCCACAATGCGGCACGGAAACCCCACTGAGCTGGTCGGTCTGGTCTTGAAGCCATTCCTCCACAAACGCGCTGAAGTTATCCAGCATAATATCTATCTAAACATCCCACCAACCGACGAAAAAGCTGTCTACATCAAAATACACATCAATAGGGGTAGCTTCCCAACTCTCAAGATCAACCATCCAAATATGCCCACGGTTATCATGAATAGTCTGTACGATGGCGTGTTTATCGTCCGGTGAAAATGCAGTATCTTTTACCAGTGCGCATAAATCCACCTTTTGTCCGTTATCGGTATTCATAAGAAGAAAAATCTTTCCAGAATCCGACTGCTCTGTATTTCCTCCCCCAGCAAGCCATTTGCCTGTTTGAGAGACGATGGCAAATCTACGCCCATTAGAAAAACGCAGATTACCATTTAGGTCATAGGCACTGATCGTATCTGGGTCTGCTGAACGAACATAATACCCAGTGCCGTCTCCCAGCCATTCAGCCTGATGCTCGGTTTCTAACAATATTTCACCACTCGCAATATCTACGATGTTTCTGCCCACAATCATCCGTGAAAAATCTGGGGAAATAACTGCGTCATTTATTGCCGTAACCGGAATTGTACCAATATAGGGTTCTTGGGATTGTGAAGCCGTGTTAATGACGGTATTTTCATCAAAAATCGACCTGCGGCCATTGGCCTTGACCTACGAACCCGGCAGTATATGATTTGACATAATT
>JALONW010000316.1 GCA_025454725.1 Anaerolineae bacterium | reverse complement strand
TATAGGGGAACAACAGCCGCCCCTGTGTGCCGTGCGTCCGCAAAGTCCATGCCACCAGCGCCACCAGCCCACCGACCGCAACGCCGATGAGCAGCGCCAGCATCAGGCGGTCGCGGGATGGGGTGGTGCGTCGGCGCAGGTAGACCACCAGCCCGACCACCGATGTCACTGTCAGCAGGTCGATGATGAAATAATACAACGACGGCGCGGGGATGTTGAACCAGCCGAACACGCCCCAAAAGCTGTTGGACAGCGAGGTCAATTCACGCAGCAAGTCGGGCAGCGGTGGCGCGGGGCGCGAGCCGACCACAGCGACCATCTGCGCCGTGCCGGTGATTTCGCCGTAGAGTGTTAGGTTGCGCGCATACCACCAGCCCGCGATGCCTGACCAAGCGACCACCCCGCACAGCGCCAATGTCATAAACCCGCGCCAGTCGCGGCGCTGGTAGACCACCCAGCAGGCCGCTAGCCCCACCACCACGCCGAACAAGAGGCCGCTAATCTTGGTCAATGAGGCCAGCGCGACCAGCACCGCCAGCGCCGCCGACCGCCCCAGCGAAAACCCGTCGCGCAGCATCAGCAGCGTCTGCCAGAGGATGGCACTGCCGAGCGCCGCCGTCAGGATGTCGTTGTTGACCGCGCCAGAGATGAACAAAAACTGCGGATTGAACGCGCCCAGTGCCACCGCGGTCAGCGCCAGATGTTCTGGTAAGAACACCCGCGCCGCCCGGTGGACGCACCACAGCGCCGCCACCCCAAACCCAATGTTGAGCAGGCGCGCCGCGTAGACCGCCGCCGTCAGGCCGTTGTAGGGGGCGGTTGGGCCGTCATGGACGACGCGGTTTCGGTTGCGCTGATGGATGAGCAGCGTATCGCCGAGGTAGGCGTGGACATTCGGTGTGAGCGCCTCGCTGAGGTCAGCGTTGGTGTACTGGAATGGCGCGACCCACGCCCCCATCAGTGCATAGAACAGCGGCGGCTGGCTGCCCTCCTGCGCCCACCGACCCGGCTGGCGCTGGTCGGGCAGGTCGCCCCCACTGGCGAGGTGGTCCACAAACGCATAGTGCAGCGACTCGTCGGGCGCTTCAAACAGCGGGGTGCTGAAGGCGTAAAAGACGGCCAACAGCGCATAACACGCGAGCAGGATGGGCAGCATCAGACGGCGGGGCATAGGCGGCGGCTGAGTTTTCTCAAGTTGACCGATAAGGACGCTCAGATTGTAACAGACCCGCGCCCAAAATGGGGACTATCGCAGGCTGCGCGATAAGAAGCCGCATACGGCGTCGATGAGCGCCGGGCGTTGGGTGGCGAAGACGTGGTTTGCGCCCGCTACCATCACTTTTGCGATGTGTGACCCCGCCGCGCCGAGTGTGTCGGCATGGAAGGACGGCACGACCTCATCATCTGTGCCATGGACGACCAAGACCGGGCGCGGCGCGAGCGCGGCGGCGGCCTCGTGTGGTTGCAGTCCATCGCCCAAGCGGAGGAACTGTTTGCTCAAGACGGCGGGGGTCGCGCCGCGCATAAAGGGTGCAACACTGTCATAAAATGACGGCGCGAGCATCGTCTCGGTGAAGTCACTGAACCCAGCCAGTGAGACGACCGCCTTAAAACGCGGGTCGACATGGGCGGCCATCAGCGCGGCGCGGCTGCCCATGCTGTAGCCGATGACCGCCACCCGCGCTGGGTCGATGGGCGCGGCGGGGTAGGCCAGCGCAAAATCCAGCGCCGCGACTGCCTCGGCGGGGTGCTGGTGCAGGTCATAATCGCCTGCGCTGCCCCACGTCCCGCCAAAGTGGATAACCAGCGCATGCCAGCCGAGGGCGCGCAGCGCGTGGGCGAGGTCGTGGTTTTTTTCAGAGCCGGGCATCCCGTGCAGCAGCAGCGCCAGCGGCGCGGGCTGGTCGGTCTCGGCGAGGTAGTAGATGCCCACCCGTTCTGAGCCGTCAAACTCGAAGCGGATGGCGTTGGTATCGGCGGGCATGGGTCTGCTCCTTGAGATGAATCTAAAGAGGGTTTACGAAAGGCGGCCCCGTCCGGCAGGCGCGCATTCCGTAAACCCTCTTAGGGTGCAGCGCCTGCCGCTATTCGGCCAGTTGGTACACGCGGACGTAATCGACCAGCATGGTCTGCGGCATGACCGTGGTCTCGTCGGGCATGCCCGGCCAGTTGCCGCCGACCGCCACATTTAGAATTAAGAAGAAGTCGTGGTCGAACACCCAATCGCGCCCGTTGAGGTCGTTGGGGGTGATGATGTTAAACAATTCACCGTCCACATACCAGCGGATGGCGTTCGGGTCCCAGTCGATGGCGTAGACATGGAAGTCATCTGAGAACGGGGTATCGCCTTGATAGCTCGCGCCGATGCCGTTCCCGCCAGAATAACCGGGGCCGTGAACCGTGCCGTGGACGGTGGTCAGCTCATGCCCGACATTTTCGAGGATGTCGATTTCACCGCTGTTGGGCCAGCCAACCGTGCCGAAGTCTGCGCCCAGCATCCAGAAGGCCGGCCACACGCCCTGACCGCGCGGAATCTTGATGCGCGCCTCGACGCGGCCATAGGTGAACTCCATCTTGCCCATCGTCACGATGCGCGCTGAGGTGTACTCGCACGTCCCATAGTGACATGAGTAGTTATCGGGGTTTTCTTGAATCGCGTTGATGGCGAGGTTGCCGCTGCCGTCCAGCGAGACGTTTTCGACGCGCCCAGTGTAATATTCCAGCTCGTTGTTGCCCCAGCCGTGTCCGCCGATTTCTGCCGTCCAGAACTCATCATTGAGGGGCGTCCCGGCTTCGCCGTCAAACTCATCGGACCAGATGAGGTTCCACTGACGCGACTCCCACGTAATGCTCTCGTCAATCACGACTTCCTCCAGCACGGCTCCGCCGTCCATCAGCACTGCCGACGTGTCGCTGACGGTGGTCAGCATAATGTCATCCAAATAGGCCATCTGCGCGCCGGTCCCGACCGGCAGGCCGAACGCATAACCCGACACCTGATCCAAACCGAGGCCGTCATCGGGCGCGCCGTTGGGCTGGAAGTCGGTGCGGCGCTGGAACAGCTCAAACGGGATGGTGATCTGTTTCCAGCCGCTGAAATCATCGTCGAAGCGGTAGTACCAGCGCTCGGCGGTGTCGCCCGGCCCGCTGCGGTTGTCGAAGATGTCCATTTGGACGGCTGCGCCGGTCTCTGAACCGTAGAACCAGAAGCTGACCGCGTTGTGCGCCGTCCAGTCTTGGCTGATCCACTCCGTCCCGTCGTCGGTGAAGGCGTGGGTCACGCCGCCCCAGCCGCTGATGTCGTAGGCCACCGCGAGGACGTTGTTGGGGGAGTCGAGCTTGCCCGGTACGCCCATCTCGGAGAAGGCGATCAGTTGGCGCACTGACAGCTTGACGTTCTCGTGGGTGTCACCCCACGGCACGAACCCGACGCCGCTGCCGTCCGACGCGACCGACATCTTGAAACCGCTCTCAAAGTCGGCGACAACCACATCTTCTGTTTCTTGTGCGCTGACCGGCGCAAGCATCAGCGCCGCCAGCATCACCGCGACCAAAACACCCCAAAACTGCTTAAACCTGTGCATAAACCCTGCCTTTTGAACTTCAATCGACCAAAATTTGTCGGGAAAACCGTTCTGAGAGCGCTCTCAAAACATAACGATAACTATGACACAAACAGGTCTAAACTGCAAATAAGAACGGCACGCCGACGCGATTCATGCTAAAATAGAACATAATTCCATCTGAAAAAAATATCGAGGGTTCCAGCCGATGTCCGTCACCTTTAAGACGACCATTTTCCAAGCCGAGGGCAAGAACGCCACCGGAATCGAAGTCCCTGCGGACCTGATCGCCGCGTTGGGGACGAGCAAGCGCCCGGCGCTGGTGGTGACGGTCAACGATTATGTCTACCGCACGACGGTGGGCGTGTACGGCGACTCATTTTTGCTGCCGTTCAACGCCGCCCACCGTGAGGCGTCGGGGCTGGGCGCGGGCGATGCGGTAACAGTGACGCTGGAACTGGACACCGCGCCCCGCACAGTTGAGCTGCCAGAAGACCTCAGCGCGGCGCTGGCCGCCAAAACCGGCGCACAAGCCGCCTTCGACGCCCTAGCGCCGTCTAAACGCAAAGAATTTGTCCGTCAGGTCGAGGAGGCCAAAGCCCCAGAGACCCGCGCCCGCCGCATCGCCGGAATCGTGGCAAAACTGAGCGAGGGGTAGGCTGTTGGTCTAATATGCTCGACGATTTGGTATCGTGAAAATAGGGAATAGGCGATGAAGTGAAATCTGTCTCTTGTCGTGTAAAGGGAGTGGAATTTTATTTGCTGCTAAAATTGTGGTCCTTCAAGTCTTCCTTTTATGACTCTTGACAGCCATGTATTTGGATATTTGCGCATAATCTCATTTAAAAAATCTTTTGTTTCGTCTGTTTCAATAGAAATGATAGCATCAATATACGCTTGAGGGATTGGCCCACCATCAGTCCTTATCATACCGTTTAAAGTATCTTTGAGTTCAGGTAAAACTCGTTCTCCGCTTATTTTAGCCCAAGAAACAATAGCTGCTGCACGAATTCGATGGTTTCTTTCATTCTTTGCTAGAATTCTCATTTGGTCTAGAACTAGTTCATCTTTAAATTCTCCTAGAGTAAAAATAATGTCCTCAGTTTGATGGCCTTTAGAAAATAATTCTCTCAGAAATTCTTTTGCTATTACATTTTTTGATCGGCGAATGTTTCTAAAAATATCTGGCGTTGAAGAAGGATCAGTATAATACAAATCCATTAATATTGTCACCGCTGGATCCGAGGCGATAATTCCTAATGTATCTAGAGCTTCGCGCTGTTCACTGGATGTAAGGTTTGAATTTTCTAACAAGACTTTCCCGAGTGCTTTGACAGGGCGATCATCTTTATAGTTTGTTTTTCGCGCTAGTGCTAATGCACATAAACCCTGTATTTCTGTAA
>JALONW010000315.1 GCA_025454725.1 Anaerolineae bacterium | reverse complement strand
GCCTCTCGCATGGCTTGGATATCTTCAGGGCGGTATTCGTTTGTGTTTTCGATGGTCAGGTAGAGCGAACCGTCTCGGTCTCTGCGGATGAGGGCAAACGCTGTGGCGCGGAGGTCGTCGTCCTCGATTTGGGCGATGGCTTCACGGGTGCGGAGATAGCCTAAGGTCTCGAAATCATTGGGAGACAGGCCAATATGCTTGGCTTGGAACGCGGCAGTAGCTTGTTCGGGAGTCAGCGGCATGGGGTTCAGCCTCCCACCAGCGCGACAAGCCGCACGAACATCACACGGCCGTTGGGCGTAAGCGGAACGGTTTGCGCCAGCGACTCATACTGAATGTCATCGATAAACACGAAATATAACCCATCCACGAAGCCGGTCAGCGCGGTATCGACTGCTTGGTCGATGTCCACCGACAGAGTCGGTGATTCGTGGGCGCTGGGGGTGTATTTGCCGTGCTGCGCGCCGTTGGTCATGTCCTGCGGCAACAGCACACGGTCAAAGCGCTGGGCGGCTTGGCGATTTTGGAACGTCTCGGCGCTCTGAGTCACGATGTGGGTAATCAGGTCGTGCAGGGTCAGGCTGGGCGAAGCATCATTGTCGTTGTTCTGAGGGATGGTGATGTGTAAATCGCTGTAAAGAGGCTGTCTTGCCCCAATCATTTTGGCTGAAACGGTCAAGGTGATGGGTTGTGTCATGGGGGGATTTGCCTCTGCGTCTTATGATGAACAATGCATCGTCCCACACTTCGGTGTGAAACTATCTCTCATGATATGCATAAATGTTCTAATTGAGTTGCCTAAAAAGTGGGTGAACTGCTAAACGAAGTTAAAATATCTGAAATTTAATCACCCGTGGACATCGTACTTCACACAAACCGATGCGGGTGCGTTATAGTGGCGCAATAACGCCGATGTTCACCTCAGCGGTTCACCATGCCCACACCCCTATTAGCTACCAAGCTCCATATCCCGCCGCTGCGTCCGTCGCTGGTGCGACGCGCCCGGTTGGTCGAACGGTTAGACCACGGGCGTGACCGCAAGCTGACGTTGGTTTCTGCCCCGGCAGGCTTCGGCAAAACAACTCTCGTCACCGAGTGGCTGGCCGGGTGTGACTGCCCCGCCGCGTGGGTGTCTTTGGATGAGCGTGACGCAGCACTGCCCGGCTTTTTGACCTATTTCGTCGCCGCGTTGCAGAGCGTTCAGCCAGAAATTGGAGGCACGGTCTTAGATGCGCTGCAATCGCCGCAGCCCATGCCAGTCGAAACCATCTTGACCGCGCTCATTAACGAAATTAACCGCATTGCTGCCCGGTTTATCCTCGTCCTCGATGACTACCATACCCTCGAGAGTCCGGCGGCAGATGACGCGCTGGCGTTTCTGCTCGACCATCTCCCGCCGCAGATGCACTTGGTCATCACCACCCGCGAGGACCCAGCGCTGCCGCTCGCACGCCTGCGCGCCCGCAACCAACTGACCGAGGTACGCGCCGCCGACCTGCGCTTTACGCTGGATGAGGCGGCGGACTTCCTCGGTCACGGGATGGGGCTGGCACTGGGTGCGGCGGACATTGGCGCACTGCAAGCCCGCACTGAAGGTTGGATTGCTGGACTCCAACTGGCCGCCCTCGCGCTGCAAGGCTCACTCCCCGCCCAACAGCGCACCGACATCACCGGCTTTATCCAAGCCTTCAGCGGCAGCCACCGTTTCGTGTTAGATTATCTGGTCGAAGAGGTCCTCGACCGCCAGCCGCCGCACATCCAGCATTTTTTGCTGTCCACCTCCGTTCTTGACCGTCTGTGCGGTCCGTTGTGCGAGGCGGTCACTAGCAGCGCCGACCCGTCCGGTCAAGCGATGTTAGAGCACTGCGAACAGGCCAACCTAATGCTCGTGCCGCTGGACAGTCAGCGCCAGTGGTATCGCTATCACCACCTATTTGGCGAGGTGCTGCGGGCGCGCCTGAAGAAAACTCAGACTGAGCAGGTGGCCACACTGCACCAGCGCGCCAGCGATTGGTACGCGCAAGCGGGGTTGTTCGCTGAGGCCATCCATCACGCCTTCGCCGCCGAGGATTTTGAGCGGGCGGCGGCGCTGGTCGAACGGGTTTGGCCGTCCATCCGGCGGACGCGACAGGAGGCGACCTTCCGCCCGTGGGTAAAGGCGCTCCCTAATGACCTCATCCGTCAGCGGCCTGTTCTGAGCGTCATTTGTGCGTGGGCGCTGCTCGACGCAGGAGAATTCGACGCGGTGGAAGCCCGCCTGCGTGACGCCGAACGCCTGTTGGACGCTCTACCCGAAACTTATGTGGTGATTGATGAACAGCAGTTTCGGTCGCTGCCCGCTGCTATCGCCAACGCCCGTGCCTACCGCGCCCAAGCGCTCAACGACCTCTCCAGCACGGTAAGCTATACGCGGTTAGCGCTGGACCTGCTGGCCGAAGACGACTATTACGAACGCGGGACCACGGCAGCGCTGCTGGGTCTGGCCTACTGGGCGTCAAGTGACCTAGAGTCCGCCTATGACTCGTTTGCACGCGGCCTCGACGACCTAGAACGCGGTGGCGGAATCCTCATCCGCATGGGCGGGACCATCATCCTCGCGCATATTCGGGCGGCACAAGGGCGGCTGCACGCGGCAGCAGAGACCTACCGCCAGTCCCTTCAGCGTTCGACCGCGCACGGCGAACCCCTGCTCAAAGGTACGGCGGAGATGTACCTCGGTCTCGCGGACATCTCCCTCGAACGCGGTGAGGTCTCAGAAGCCGAAGCCTATCTCTCCAGCGGCGCAAATTTGCGCGAACGGGCATCGCTGCCGGGGTATGACTATCTGTGGTGCATGGTCGAGGCGCGGCTCAAACTGGCGGCGGGCGATTTAGATGCCATGTTCGCACGAATGCACGAGGCCGAGCGCTTGTACTACCGCAGCCCCATCCCCGATGTGCGACCCGTTTCAGCGCTGCGGGCGCGAATGCTGCTGCTGGCTGACCGGCTGCCAGAGGCGCTGGCATGGTTGCACGGGCGCGACCTGTCCGCCGATGATGACCTGAGCTACCTGCGTGAATATGAACATTTTACCTTAGCGCGGATTCTGTTGGCGCAGCATCGGAAGGACAGCGGGCCGCAGCCGCTAGCTGATGCCCAACGGCTCTTGACGCGCCTATTCGACGCAGCAGAAGCGGGCGGACGCGTGGGGAGCGTCATCGAAGCGCAGATGCTGCAAGCGCTGGCGCTGGAGGCCCATGGCGATACCCCCGCCGCGCTGGAATCGCTGAACCATGCCCTCGTTCTGGCGGAACCGGCGGGATATTTCCAGATATTTGTGGATGAAGGCAGCCCGATGGCCGCGCTGCTGGAAAAAGCCGCCGCCCATGGCCTATCGGCTTATGCCAATAAGTTGTTGGCCGCGTTCGGCGCACCCAGCGTCCCAACGCCCCGCTCGGTCACGCCGCCCGCGCTAATCGACCCACTGAGTGAGCGTGAATTAGCGGTGCTGCGCCTGCTCAAGACCGAGCTGTCGGGGCCAGAAATCGCTGACCTGCTGGGCGTTGCCCTCAGCACCGTCCGCACCCACACCAAACACATCTACGACAAGCTGGACGCCACCAACCGCCGGGCGGCGGTCAACCGCGCCGAGGCGCTTGGCTTAATCTAACCCCCTCCCACATTTCTCCACCCCAAAATCATCACATGTGGGGACGACGCCTCCCCACATCCGTTCATATCCTGTGTTCAACGTGAAGCAGCATCAGCGGCACGTGTTGGACGGGCGCAGCATGCAGGGAACAGTATGGACGACAGCACACACGATTTAGCCGGTTACAGGTTGTGCCTCCAAGGACACCACGACGGTTTTGACGGCCTGAGTCTGACCCGTCACAGCGACGGTACAACCACCCTGTACGGCGTGGTTGACCAAGCGGCGCTGCACGGTGTCCTCAGGAAAATCCGCGATACCGGTATCGTGTTGATTTCGGTCATGCGCGTTGAACCCGGCCAAGACATTGACGCATCAACAGGAGCATAACAGTGGAAAACGCAATCCCTCTCACGACAGACAAGCAGTCGCCCCGCTCGGCGCGCCCCTCACGCGGGGAGCGCTGGGTGACAGCCGGCCTCATCCTGCTGGCGGTTATACCGGTATTGGCAGGCGCGGTGCGCGTCGGCCAGCTCACCGTGGCGGCGGACGCCACGCCCATCACCCCGCAGAACGAACGGTTTTTCGCGTCGCCGTTGCCGGTCATCCTGCACATCATCGGCGCGAGTGGGTACGCGCTGCTGGGGGCGTTCCAATTTGCGCCGACCTTCCGCCTGCGCCACCCGCGCTGGCACCGCCGGACCGGGTGGCTGCTCGTCCCATGCGGCCTAGCAGCCTCGCTGACCGGGCTGTGGATGGCGCACTTTTACCCGTGGCCTGCTGACGACGGCTACATTCTCTACGTGATGCGCCTGTTTTTCGGCTTACTGATGACGCTGGCGCTGGTCTTGGCGGTGGTGGCCGTCCTGCGGCGCAAATTTGTCCCACACGGCGCTTGGATGGTGCGCGCCTACGCCATTGGCATGGGCGCGGGGACACAGGTACTGACCCAGATTGTGTGGGTGCTGCTGGTCGGCACGTCCGGCGAGCTGGCGCGCAATGTGGTGATGGGCAGCGGCTGGGTGATTAACCTGCTGATTGCCGAGTGGGTGATTTATCGGCGGCTAACCCGTCCCCAGCGCAAAAACGCCCGCGCCGTCAGCCAGTCATGAGCCGGAATGGGAGAGAAATCATGAAAGCAGTCCTCTTTACTGAATACGGTTCGCCCGATGTTCTACGGCTGGCCGAGGTCGAAAAGCCTACGCCCAAATCCGGCGAAGTTTTGGTCAAAGTCCACGCCTCATCAGGGAACGCGCTGGACTGGCACATCATGCGCGGTGAGCCGTTCCTCGCTCGGCTGGAATATGGTCTACGCCGTCCCAAGCGCCCGTTTTTGGGCGCAGACCTCGCCGGGACGGTCGAGTCGGT
>JALONW010000314.1 GCA_025454725.1 Anaerolineae bacterium | reverse complement strand
TTGCGCCCATGCACCATGACCGTCTGCGAGAGCATGACCCGATTATCGACGCCGCTGATGCGCGTGACGTAGATGAAGCCGTCCACGATGTCGCGCACCAGCATCCCAATTTCGTCGATGTGCGCCGCCAGCATGATTTTGCGGGGCTGTGCGCCGGGGTGGGTGGCCTTCTTCAGCCCAATCAGGCTGCCGAGGCCGTCCTGCGACTGCTCATCGGTCAGGCCGCGCCATTCCTCGGCCAAGATGGCGCGCACCGGCGCTTCATAGCCGGACGGGCCGTGCGCCTCGACCAGCTTCTTTAGGTGGGCTTTTACGTCGAACACTGGGGCAAACTCCTATCTGTAAAACAGTGATGAGGGGTAAGTAAAAAGTGGGTTCGTGAGGGAACCTCACCCCTGCCCCTCTCCCTAGGAGAGGGGTTTCAGCGCGACAAGTGGGCATCTCCCCCTCTCCCCATGGAGAGGGGGCTGGGGGGTGAGGTTGGGCGGACATCCCGAATATCCGCCTTTATTTGTTAAACTGCGCCTTGCTTGCTCAACCCTCAACTACACGCTGGGCGTATCGCTGGGCGGCGGGATGAAGTTGTCGGTGGCCGTCGGCAGGGGCGCTTCGGTGTTGGTCGGTTGAGGGGTGGCCGTCGGCGGGACGTTGGTCGCGGTCGGCTGAGGCGTGTTGGTCGGCGGGACGAGCGTCGGCAGCACTTGTGTATTGGTGGGCTGCGGGGTGCTGGTCGGCGCAAAGGTCAGCGTCGGGGCAAGTGTCGGCGGGACAATCTGCACCGTCGGCGGGATAAAACCGGTGGCTGGGGGGATGAACTGGCCGGGGGTGGGGAAGAGCGCTTGGGTCGAGGTGACGAACAGCGGGAGCGTGCTGGTGGCGCTGGGAGTGGCTGAGGTCTGGCCGCCCAGCGGGGTAATGGTGGCGCGCTCGGTCGGGGTCTCGCGGTTTACTGCCCCCTGCGGCGCGGTCCCCCACAAATAGAAGCCGAGGCAGTAAAACGGTAGGGTAAAGACGATGATAACCATGAGGACGATACGCAAAAGCTGGCGTCTACGGTCCAGCATGGCGGCAGAATCAAGCATAGGGGAATCCCAGACCTGAACAGGAGATAGGTGCTGCTTAGTTTATCACAAAAACCCATCCTGCCGCGTGGACGAATGCCCCCCGATGCTGGGGGTTAGGGGAAAAGGATGGGCGCACCCAGCGCCCATCCCATCTATATCCCTTTAACGCAGCACCAGCAGCGCGTCGGCGAGGTGTTTCTGCACGGCGCGGCTGTTGAACTTATGCCAGACCGCCTTGAATCCAGCGGCCTGAGCCTCCGCCTCGGCGCTGTAGGCGGTGAGCGTCGTATCGACCTGCTCCGGCGCGTCCAGCTTGCCGCGCAGCTTGCCCAATGCTTGCCCAAACACCACCACGTCGTTGAGCCGACCGAGGTGATCTTGGATGGCCTTCAGGTCGGTGATGAACGGGTCTACCGCCGACCCCAACACATCGCGGAAGAAGTGGGTGGCGTAGCGCAGGCGTTTGAAGGTAATCCGCAGCTCGTGCAGCGTCTCGTAGTCGGGCTGTTCGTCGCCGTCAAACATCGGGTCAAAGCCGCGCACCGCCGCCAACTGCTCGTGCAGCAGCACTGGCACGACGTGACGCACCTGCACCGGCGCGGGCGGCTCGACATCACGCAGCGCGTCGGGGCCGGTGGCAAAGGCCGCCAGCTTGCCCAGCCCCGCCTTATAGTCCTTGCCGTCGATGTAGTCGGTGAGCGCGTTATGCGCTTTGGCGCGGGTTGATTCCAGCGCAGTGATGGCCTCGGCCAGCGACTCGTCCTTACGCCCGCGCAGGTCAATCAACAGCACATCGAAATCGCGCACCGCGCCCAGCGCGTCGGCGGTGGCCTTCAAGCCCGAAGCCAAGCGCTTGACCTCCTTGCGCCGGTAGTACGACCCCAACAGCCGCAGTGCTGACCGCGCCCGACGGGTCGCCACGCGCATGTCGTGTACGGCGTCGTGGTCGTCACCCGCCTGCACCTTGTCCTCATGGCGTCGCACCTCAATCAGTTCACCGAGGATGAGCTTGCGCCCGGCGGCGCTGATGGTGTCGGTCGGCGCGATGGGCTGGTATGCCTCCTGTAGGGTGGGAATTTCGATGTCGGCGGCGCTGGTTTTCATGGAGCTGTTCCTTCGTCCATACATTAAGGCGGGTTTGCCTATATGTTAAATTACGGTTAAGTGCTGAGGGTAACACGCGCCGTTATACCCCGTCAACGCCCCGAATGTTAAGCTTTTTTCGGCGGCGCGCCGTGCTATAGTCTGTCGTCAGACGCTAAGAGACTTTAGGAGAGAAAATTTTATGTCGCTCGTCACCATCACCCGCGAGGGTCACACCGTCCACATCGCGCTCAACCGCGCTGACAAGCGCAACGCCCTCAGCCACAGCGTGCTGACCGCCTTAGACTCCGCCTTTGACGAGGCCGAGCGCCTCGCCACCCAAGACCCGGCGGGCGTGCGCGCCGTCGTGCTGCGCGGTGAGGGGCCGTCGTTCTGCGCGGGCATCGACTTATCGGGGTTTGAAGAGGTATCGGGCGTGTTCGGCGAGAAATGGCGCGAGAACTTGTTCAGCATGACGGCGCGCTACCAGCAAATCTTGAACAAGGTCGAGGCGTGCGCGCTGCCCGTGGTCGGGCTGCTGCACGGGGTGTGCATCGGGTTTGGGATGGAGCTGGCGCTGGCCTGCGATTTCCGCATCGCCGCCGAGGGGACGCGTTTGCAACTGCCGGAAACGCGCCTCGGCATCATCCCGGACGTAGGCGGGACGAGCCGACTGGTGCGGGCGCTGGGGCAGCCCCGCGCTAAGGAATATATCATGACCGGGAAACCGTTTGACCTCGCGGACGCCGAGCGCTGGGGCATGGTCAACCGGGTGGTCGCTCCCGACCAACTGGCCTCAGCAGGCGCGCAGATGGTCGCGGAGCTGGCGCAGGCCGCCCCGCTGGCTGTCCGCTTCGCCAAGAAGGTCATCGACGGGGCGGGCGACCTCCAGCGCGGCCTGACCTTGGAGGGATGGGCGCAGAGCGTCCTCATGCACAGCGAGGATTTCGGTCGCGGGGCGATGGCCGCCCTGACCAAGCAAGCGCCGGAATGGTCGGGCCAGTAGGGCGCTGCGCGCTAACCCAGCACCGGCGCGCCGTAGGATTGGGTGTGCGGCTTGGCACGCACGCCCTCTAGACGGTGGTCGAGCGCGCTGAAAGCCGCTGGGCGCACGCCCGCCGTCAGGTGCTTGACCATCAGCGCTTGGTGTGCGCCACAAGCGAATCCGAGGCGCTCCATGGCGTGGTCGAGCCAGTCTTGGTAGCGTCGGACGACCACCCCGACGCGCAGCTTGGTCGAGGGGGCGACCATCTGGAGGGCGGCGTCGATGAGGGCGGCAGCATCGGGCAGGGTGTCGGGGTGCAAATAGGGCATGACGTACACGCCGCGCTTGCCGACCGAGTACGCGATATAGGCCATCACCCGCCCATTTTCACGGTAGACGAGGCGCGGCATGTCGCCAGCGGGCATCGCTACGGGCTGCACCATTTTGGGGACGGTGGCATCGATGAGGCTGTAGACATCGGCCACATCGGTCTGGGCTTCTTCGCGCAGGCGGAAGCGCGACGGCATATTGTTCGCCAGCCCCTGCCGCACCCACACAGTCTGGCGGGCGTAAACGGCATAACCGGCGGCGCGCAGCGTGGTGAACAGCGGCGAGTCCTCTTCGACCTCGGCGATTAAATGGTGGGCGCGCAGCTTGCCCGCCTCCCGCGCCAGCGCGTCGAGGGCGTGCAGCCACGGCGTATCGTCGCCAGAGGCGTCCGGCGCGGGCGCGAGGTAGGTCACATGGGCGTTGGAGTCGTCCACGCGCAGCTTGAGCTGACCGGCCACGGTGGGGTGGTCGTCGCCGCGTGCCACCACCGTGCAGAGGCCGCGTGATGGCAGCAAAATCCCCCCCAGCAGGCCGCCGCTGGTGGTGCGGATGTCAGCGGTCAGGGCAGATTCATTCTCTAAGGTGACGGGCTGTTCCACCAACCGGCGGACGGTCGGCCAGTCGGTGATGCCCGCGACGTAGGTCTCAATCATAATGGTCGTGCCTCGTTGGCGTGGACGGGCTTCTGGTTGTGGTATCTTTTTAAGTATAACCCTCACCACCGCTAAGAGTTACCCCGCCGGTCAATCAAGGATGTTCCCACCTATGCCCAAGACCTTCACCGAGGCCGCTTGGGGCGACGTACTGGACGAGATGCGCGCCATCCTCATCCACCTCGCCAAACAGCGCCAAACCGTCAGCTATTCGGCGCTGTGCCAGATGATTACCACCGCCAGCATCCATCACCGTGCGCCCTACTTCCACAAGCTGCTCGACCAGATGAGCCGGGAGGATGAGGCCGAGGGGTTGCCCAGCCTCGCCGCGCTGGTCGTCCGCAAGGACAGCGGCATCCCCGGTCAGGGCTATTTCGCCATCTTCCAAGCCGAAGGCGGCAGCCCCGATGAGCTGGAAGCCTATTGGCGCACCCAGTTCGAGGCGGTCTGTGATTATTGGGCCGATAGCGTATAATGCCCTGAAAAAATCACCCCAGCGCGCCGCCAAACCACCCCCCGCAAGGGGGGATTGTCGTGTGGGGCGCGCCCCTTCACCCCGTACCGCAGCACCCCACCCGAAAGGTCGTCCATGTCGTCCAACCCATCCCCCCGCCAGCCTCGCGCCCTCGCACTGGTTGGGATGCCCGGCGCGGGCAAGAGTACCGTGGCACTGGCGCTTGAGCAGCGCGGCTTCTTCCAGTTCCGCTTCGGCGGCATCGTCACCGATGAGGTCACGCGGCGCGGCCAGCCCATCAACGCCGACAACGAGCGCGCCGTGCGTGAGGAATTCCGCGCACAGGACGGCATGGCCGCCATCGCCCAGCGCGCCCTGCCCCACCTGCGCGCTGCGTTGGAGACCCGCGACTGCATCGTCATTGACGGCTTA
>JALONW010000313.1 GCA_025454725.1 Anaerolineae bacterium | reverse complement strand
GCGCGCTGACCGCCAATACCAGCTACTGGGTACGCTTAGACGATGGCGTGACCACGCTCGACAGCGGAACCTACAGCGTCACAGTTGAGACCAGCCGGTCGCTGATGGCAAGCAGCGCAGACGATGACATCTTACCGTTTAGCTGGATGAACCCAACGGGTGAGACGCTACTTTGCACAAACCCAGCCAAAGCCTATAGCCCCGATTGCGTTTTACGCTTCAAGGGCAGCCCCGGCGAAAACAGTCGCTTAAGCGCACGCTTTAACATGAGCAGCTACCCCGAACTACCGCTCGATACCAGCCACGTCTGGCGCATAAGCGGCCAAGTTAAAGCAGCGCCCGGCGCACAGGTGAACATCATCGTCCGCTACCGCTACAGCGACCCATTGGCATGGCACGACGAATACATCATGCCGCTGACCGAAACCAGTGGCTGGCAGCCATTCGAGATGGTCGTTCCCATCCCGCGCAGCGATGTCGAGTTTATTCGCGTCATCCTCCGCAACCGGACACAGACCAGCGCGCTCCTATGGCTGGATGACCTTGATGTCCGCTACAGCATTGAGGACCTAGGCGCACGCGGCACACCAAACCTGCCGACAACCGACGGCGGAATTCTTCTGCCCATGCCAGCCGCACCAGACGGTTTCCGGGGCAACAACTAACATAAAAACAGCGCGCCGAGAGATGTCTCGGCGCGCTGTTTGTTTCTAGCCTTTTTCCTCGCCCAGTTCATGGGCTTTTGCCACTGACGAGAGCTGTAAGCCCATGCGCGGCAGCAGCAGTAGGCCTAGCACGGTCGGCGGGACCCAAATCACCACATGCGCCAGCACCGCATAGGCTAAGGCCGCCTCACCATTGACTCCAGCGGCGATTAAAACGCTTGAGGCGAGGAATTCATACACCCCCACCCCACCCGGTGAGGCGGGAATCAGGCCGCCGAGGTTGACCGCCCCAACCACCATCAGCATCAGCGGGTAATTCGGTGGGAACCCGACCGCCACCGCAACGCACAGGTAAACCAGCGCTTCGGTCGCCCATGCGAGATAAGAGGTCGCCACCGCGCCGAACAGGTCACGTGGGCGGCGCAGCGCCGACAGCCCCGAAATCACCTCATCGGCGATTCCGCCCAGTTTTTCGCCCAGCGCGCCGGGCAACCGGTCGGTGATGGCGTGCGCCACCCGCCGGAAGAAATCGGGGCGCTGCGCCAAAGCCAAAAACACCACCAGCGCTGTCACGAAAATCGGCGCGGCCACCGATGCCACCTGCCGCAGCACGTCCGATTGGAGGTCAATCAGCGCGGCGGGAATCAGGATAAACGTCAGCATCACCAGCCCGTCAAAACAGCGCTCGACCAGCACAATCACCGCGCCGCGAGAGATGGGAATGCCCCAACCCCGTCGCAGCAGCACCAAGCGCAGCACCTCACCTGCCCGGAAGGGGTAGATGTTGTTGCCCATGTGTCCGATGATGACCAGCGGGTAGAGCGCACGCCACGGCACACGCACCACGTCATCAACGAGGAACTTCCAGCGCCGGGTAATGAAGGCAATCGCGCCGAAGTAGAAACACGCGCCCAACAGCAGATAGCCAAACTGCGCGGTGCGGATGGTCTCCGCCACCCGCTCTGGGTTCAGCCCGCGGAAGGCAATCACGAGAAAAACGACGCTCACACCGATACTGAGCGCGAGAAAAAGTTTCTGGCGGTTGGTCATGGCGGCCTTTCGGACGGCAGCAGGGGTAAATTAAGCAGGCGCACGCAGGCCGTTCAAGCAGCGCATCAGCTCCGGCGGCAGCGGCGACTCGAAGGTCAGGCGCTCCCCCGTGACCGGGTGGTCAAAGCTCAGGCGGGCGGCGTGCAGGAATGTCCGCGACAATTTTACCCGCTGCTTGGCGTAGCCGTACACGGTGTCCCCAACCACAGGGCAGCCCTTATAGGCAAAATGCACGCGAATTTGATGTGTCCGCCCAGTGAGGATGTGCGCGTGAACCAGCGCCTGTCCGCCTTTCAACCCGGTCTCGACCGTCTCATATTCGGTCAGCGCGGGGCGACCACCCTTGCGGACCGCCATCTTCACCCGTGTATTAGGGTCACGCTCAATGGGCGCGTCAATGCGACCGGTAGGCGGGTTAGGGGGCAGTTCGAGCAGCGTGATATACATCTTCTCGACCGTCCGCCCTTGAAACTGCTTCATCAGCATATTAAGGGCGGCCTCGGTGCGCGCCACGACCATCACACCAGAGGTATATCGGTCCAACCGGTGGACGATGCCCTGCCGCCGCTGCCCCTTCATCAACGCGACTTCGGGGTAGCGCCCCAGCAGCGCATTTGCCAACGTCCCAGACTCGACACCCGCACCGGGATGGACGACCATCCCCGCCGGTTTGTCGATGACGGCGAGGTGTTTATCCTCGTACAACACCACCAGCGGGATGTCCTCAGCCTGAAGTTCGGCAGGGGGCGGGGGCGGCACGACCACGCGCACCAACTCACCGCCGCGCAGCTTCACACCTGCTTTGGCGGGTTTATCGTCCACGCTGACCGCGCCGTCCTTAATCAGGGCTTGTAGCTGCGTGCGCGTCAGATTGGGGACGTGAACGGTCAGCAGTTTATCGAGGCGTTCACCAGCGGCCTCAACGCGAAATTCGATTGTATGGGGTTCGGTCATTCCACCTCAGTGATACTTAGGGTATAGCTGCCGCTGACCGTTGGGGCGGCAGCGGCGACTTCAATAATCACGGTTAGGTTAGCAGGCAATGCCAGCGCTTTGAAGCCCGCACCTAATTCACCACCGGGCAGCGCGTAACTTTCACTGACGACGCCTAACGTGTCGGGACGCAGTACGCGCACCACGAGGCCGCGTTCGGTGTGGCCTGTACCCGTGGCAATAATGTCCAGCCGGGCGGAATCGGCCACCGTCAATTGGAAACGAACCGGCGCATCGGGCGTCACATCGCCCGATATGGTCTCGCCAATCTGAATAACGACCAGTTGGCCCGTCGCGGTTTCAGGTTCAGTTACTGGCGTGTCACCGTCATCAACCACTATACCGAGGAACAATTGGCGCGCAATCACCAGCGGGAAGTCTGCTGACGCCGATAAGAATTCGTCATCAATCGGCAGACGAACGGTGGGGGCAACACCCTTCCCCTCAATGTTGATTTCACCGTCTGCGCCGAGACTGCGGCTGTTGGTGTAGTTGAAACTTATCCCATCAGGCATCGCAATAGGGACAACACTTCCGCCCAAGCCAGCCGTCGGATAATAGCCGATGATGTCGGCGCGGTCATTGATGGTCATGGCGTAGGCAAACGACTCGCAGGCGCTGGCGCAGTTGGGGCTAATCAAGACCGCGACCGGACCATCATAGCGCAATTCGGGCGGTGGCAGGATAAAACGTTCTTCTAACAGCGGGTTCACGACAAATTCGCCCCGCGTTTCGCTATATTGGGCGCGGTTGCCGATGGCGTATTCTTGGTCGAAGAAATAGGCGGGCAGTTGGTCGCCCAAGAAGGCCGAACCGCCACCGTTCTGCCTCAAATCGACGACGATGCCTTCAACCCCGTCGAGTTTGGCCTGTTGAATGGCGCGCTCCCACAGCGCGACCGTCAGCGGCAGGTCATCGCTAAAACTGTACAGATTGATGCGCCCGATATTCCCACCAAACAACTCATAAGTTACCGGGAGCGTCGCCCCCAACTCGGACGGTGCAAACGGTGAGGCGAAAAATCCGTCTGGGTCGAACATGGCGCTTAGGTTCACCGTCCGCGTTGTTCCGTCGGCATCCCTCAGTCCAACCTCGAACGACTCCCCTACCCCGCCCCGCAACGCAAACCGGAGCTGCTCCAGCCGCAGATTGTGCGGCGTACTAAACGGGCCTGTGTATGGGACAACCGCTTCGACACGCTCCAAAATCGGCGTGCCGTCCACGGTCAACACTTCCGCGCCAACCTCGACATCAGCACGGGCCGCTGGACTCTCTGGAAATACTTGGCTAACCAAAACCCGCCCATCATCCAGCTCAACCAGCACCATCCCGACACCGCCCGCTGCCGCCTGCTGGAAATCCTCAGTCACAATCGGCGCGCTGACATGACCATCTGGGACGCGCCAGCTTAACTCGCGTAAGGCACGGCGGAACTCGTTGCCACTGCGGTTGCGCTCGGCCTGCTCGATGCGCGGCCTAAACTCGCTTCGCAGCGCCTCCCAATCGATATTTTTGTACTCGGTAAAGGCATATTCCCGCACTAAAAGGTCAATCATCGCGTCGAACGATTCGACATAAGATAAATCAGAAAAATCGTCGAGTGCCGCGCTGTCCGCCTCTTGAAGCTGAACGGTCGCCTCGCGGCTGCGGTTAAACGTGAACGGTACGCTGGTGGTATCAACCAGTGTCCAGCCCTGCGGCAGTCCAATCATCGGGTCATCAGCGGTAAATAAGACACCATCTTCGCCACGCCCCGATGGAAAACCCTGTTTTTCGTCGGGCGCATAGACCACCAACACGCCGCGGGTAATCTCATAAAAACTGTCAATGTCGCTGGAAATCTCCGCCGAGCGCACCACCCCAGTGACGAAATCGTCGCGCAGTTCTAGAAACGGTTCATTCCATGTGTTGGAGGTCACGACCAGCATGTAGACCCCGACCCCCGCATCCTGCTGACCGTTGTTATCAAGGTCGCGCAGCTCGCCCCCCGCTTGGTACGGCAGGCTGAGTTCATACGTAAACGGCGGCGTGAACGGGTCAGACGTAATCACGCCGATGACCTGCGACTCTTCGCGTGGCACAAAGCGGATATTTTGGTCAATCACACCAGAGATGTCGTATAGGACGACATACGGGTTGGGCAAAAACAACCGAAAATATGGGAAGGTGTACGGCGCATCACCCCGAATCACCTGCACACCGCCCTCATCATCGGTCAGCGGCGCAGGCGGAAAGCCTTGTGCGGTTGTCCCCATCGTCAGCAACATTAAACTTACAGCGATAAGCATTAAACGA
>JALONW010000312.1 GCA_025454725.1 Anaerolineae bacterium | reverse complement strand
CCAGCTTGCCATGTTTGTGGTCGTCAGCATCATTGGCCTTGCTTTCCGCTTCGTCTGGGTAACAGTGGCCGCCTTCCCGCTGGGTGATTTACTGCTGCCATCTGCCCTGCCATTCATCGAAATCTTCCGCCCCGGCTATATCCCCGGCCCATTGGCTGCCAACAAGTTTGGCACGCTGGTAGCGCAGATGGGGGCGATGGTCATCGTGATGTTCTGGAACTTCTTTGCCAACCGCTATTGGACCTACAACGACGTGGAATAGCCCGCTGTGGCGCGTATCACGATTGAGTACACCTCCGCAGCACAGGGTGGCGGAGTCGGGCGTTCTGTCCGTGACCTGACCGCCGCCCTGCTGGCGCTCGACACCCCCCATGACTACACACTGTGGGCGGCGTCCCCTCAGCCGGTGCAAGCGCCGCCGGGGAACGCCCATGTCATCCGTACTCCCCTAGACCCGGCTTGGTTACTGAGGTTGTGGTACCGCGCCCATATCCCCCTGCCGGTCGAATGGTTATGCGGTCACACAGATGTCTTTTTCGCCACAGATTTTGCCCTGCCACCGACCCAAACCGGTCGAACAGCGCTGTTTCTGCACGACCTATCCTATGTGCGCGTCCCCGGTTCGGCTGCGCCTTCGCTGAAGGCCTATCTCGACTCGATTGTGCCGCGTTCGGTGCGTCGCGCTGGTCACATTGTCGTCAACTCGCAGGCCACCCGTGACGACGTGGCCGAATATTATGGCGTCTCATTGGACAAAATCACCCCAGTGACTTTTGGTGTTGATCCGATATTTTGCCCTTCAGCGTCGCCCCGCATAGAGGTCATGACCCATTTCCCACAGCTTCAGCGACCCTATATCCTCGCCGTCGGGACGGTACAGCCGCGCAAGAACTATGTCCGGCTGATAGAGGCTTTAAAAATCATACGCGCCGCCGGTTATGATATTGACCTCGCCATCGCAGGCGGCAAAGGCTGGCTCGACGGCGACATCCTCGCAGCAGCGAACCAAGCGGGCGTCCGCGAACACGTCCATCTGTTGGGCTATGTCGAGGATGATATGCTTCCGCTGCTCTACACCCATGCAGCCTGTTTTGTCATGCCCTCCCTGTACGAAGGGTTCGGTCTGCCCATCCTTGAAGCGATGGCCTGCGGGACACCCGTCGTCACGTCAGATATTTCATCTATGCCGGAAGCGGGTGGTGATTCTGCCTTGTTCTGCGACCCGTACCGCCCTGATTCCATCGCTGACGCCATCACCACCCTCTTAACGGATTCGGCCATACGCCAGCAGTGTATCGAACGTGGGTTTGTTCATGCCGCGCGCCACACATGGCAGGCTGGCGCTCAGGAACTCTCTGGCGTGTTTGAACGGCTATTGGCTATGATGGTGTAGTTCTATCGCCTCTCACCCAAAGGATTTAACCGTGTCAAGCAACGGCAAGACCATCGCACAATCCCGCGTATTCCTCAGCAATGTGATGGGGCCGCAGGACACCAATATCCACGGCAATGTCCACGGCGGCCGTCACCTGCACCGCCGAGCTAACGTGGGTTGGGCGCACGTCGTTGGAGGTGCGCGTAGACGTGAAAGCCGAGAACCCCCTTGCAGGTACGGAGACCCACACCAACACCGCCTATCTGGTCTATGTCGCGCTGTCCCCCGACGGACGCCCTGCCCCTGTCCCATCGCTGGTCTACATCAATGATGAGGAGCGCACCCGCGCCGAACAGGCCGAAGAGCGCCAAGCCATCCGCAAACAACGCCGCAGCCAAGATAACCCATGAGCGACCAAGACAACTCCAAGCGGCGCTCTGCACTGCTCGACCTGCTCAACCAACGCAGCGCGAAGACTGTTCTTGCTCAAACAGTGGTTGATTCCGGTTTGGCCGAACATCGCCCCTTCCCGTTTATGGCGCTGGTCGGTCAAGACGAGATGCGCCTCGCGCTAATGCTGGCGGTCATCAACCCAGCCGTAAACGGTGTCCTGCTCATCGGCCCGCGCGGGACCGGCAAAACGACCGCCGTGCGCAGCCTGACAACCATCCTGCCCGCCGTCGAGGTCAGTGACTGCGAGGAGGGCGTGTTCGCCTCGGACATCGAGAAAGACCCGGCGCTGGCCGAGTCGCTCTATCCAGACTGCTACGAACGCTATCAGGCAGGTAAATCACTCTCACATTTCGAGCCGGTCAAACTGGTTGAACTGCCGCTGACTGCCCGCATGGAGGATGTCGTCGGCGGCATCAACGAGCGCGCCGCCATCCAGAGCAATAAGGTGCGCCTAGAGCGTGGTTTGCTGGCGCGTGCGGACAATAACATCCTCTATGTCGATGAAATCAATCTCCTCGACAACGCCATCACCGACGCCATCCTCGATGCCGCCGCCGTTGGGACCTACAACGTTCGTCGCGGCCCCATGGTCGGGACGTATCGTTCTCGTTTCGTCCTAATCGGTAGCATGAACCCCGAAGAAGGTGGCCTACGCCCGCAGATTATGGACCGTTTTGGTCTGAGAGTCGGCGTGCGCGGCCTATTCGACGCCGAACAGCGCAAAGAGGTCTTCAAGCGCATGTCGGCCTACCGCGCCAACCCGCTGGCGTTCATCCAACAGTGGGAGTACAGCACCGCCGACGCGCTGGACGAAGTTCAGGCGGCCCGCGAACGCTTGAAGGCTGTCACCATTCCCGATGATATTCTCTCCATCGGTTTTGAACTCGTCCGTCAGCTTGGAATCGATTCTCACCGGGCCGATTACGTCATGTTCGAGGCCGCGCGCGCCCACGCCGCCGCTGATGGCCGCGATAGTGTAACGTTAGAAGACCTAACATCGGTTGCGCCGCTGGCGCTGCGCCAGCGCCACAGCCCCTACATGGTCCACTACTTCGAGGAGCAGCAGAAAGAAGATGAGCATATCTACCAGACCCTCCGTGGGCTTGCAGGGACATAAACGCACCGCTCTCGTGCTGATGGTCGCTGGGGCGCTGTATTTACTGACCAGACCGTGGGTCTGGCTGGACAGCGCAGCCCTATCATTGAGCGCTTTTGATTTCGCCGAATGGCTGACCATCGTCCCTGCGGTCCGTTTCGGGGAGGATGCCATGCAGACGCCCTTTTATCTGCGCCTGCTGCCCGCCCTGCTACTGTTTGCCCTAACGCTGTTATCAGGCCGCAGGTTTTCCTTGGGCTGGTGGTTGACCGTTCCTGCTGTAGGCTTGATGGTCATCGGGCTACTGCCGCCGCCAGAATACTTCCTTGACCCGGCGCTGCGGCCCGATTCTAACTATGAGCAGTTAGTGATGGTGGCGGCGATTGCACTGGGGTTATCTGTCGTGGGTTTGTCGGGCGTGCTGCTGCGCTTTCAGCGTGTTTTATTGCCCGTTATCTTCGCGGTGTGTGCTGTCTTGGCGTGGTTCGCTGTCCAGCGCGGCGGAGGGTACATCAATACCTATCTACCCGCTTCTGCCAATGCATTGCCTTTTATTACATGGACTGTATTGGGTGCCGTAATAGCGTTTTTCTGGCCGGAAAACAAACCGGACGCCTAAATCTAGGCGTCCGGTGTTGCTGCTGCGAACATCTTACCGTGCGGGTGTACTTACATCCGCTCGCTGATGTAGGTGATGGCCGCGCCGACGGTCTCAATCTTCTGCGCGTCCTCGTCCTTGATTTCACCGCCGAACTGACGTTCAAACTCCATAATCAGTTCAACGAGGTCGAGCGAGTCGGCCTCAAGGTCGTTGCGGAAGTGAGCGTCCAACGTCACCCGCTCAGGCTCCACGCCGAGCAGATCGACGACAATCTTCTTAACTTTTTCTTCTACCACTTGCGAATCAGCCATGATTCCCTTCCTGTATGCTTGGTTGCGCGTACTGACGACCGCGCAAGATTATACCGACATTCCTCAAACCCGCTAGTCTATAGTTATTGACAGTCATGTTTGATGTCGGTACGATTGCGCCATCCCTTCTATAGGAAACACACCTCAATGACAGAAGTTACGACGCCGCCGACCACCGAGAGCCGCAAAGTAGACCATATCAAGATTAACCTAGAGCGCGATGTGCAGTTCCCGCGCTTGACCACAGGTCTGGAGCGTTACCGCCTACTGCACAATGCTGTCCCAGAGGTCGATTTTGCCAAGATTGATATTTCGCTGGAACTCTTCGGTAAGCGTCTCAGCTCCCCCATCTTCATCTCGTCCATGACCGGTGGGACGGGGCTTGCCAACCGCTATAATCGCATCCTTGCCGAGGCCGCAGAATCTCATAACCTCGCCATCGGAGTCGGTTCACAGCGCGCCGCTGTGGAAGATGAGACCCTCGCCGCGTCCTATGACATCCGCACCGCCGCGCCCAATGTCTTGCTGTTCGCGAACCTCGGCGTTGTCCAGTTCAATTATGGTTATGGGATTGACCAGTGTCTCCGTGCGGTTGAGCTGATTGGTGCAGATGCGCTCATCCTACATTTCAATGTCCTGCAAGAGGCCGTCCAGCCCGAAGGCGATACCAATTTTGCTGCCTTACTCGATAAGGTGGCTGAGGTCTGCACGAGCCTCAATGTACCAGTAATTGCCAAAGAGGTTGGCTGGGGCTTCTCCGAGCAGAACTGCCGTGACCTTGCGGCGGCGGGTGTCGCTGCCATCGACGTGGCAGGCGCAGGCGGCACATCATGGAGCCAAGTCGAACGTTTCCGCGCCCCAACCAACTTTCATGAGCAGGTCGCGGCAGCCTTTGAAGATTGGGGTATCCCAACCACCGACGCCATTTTATACGCAGCAGCGGGTGCGCCCAAGCTCCCCATCCTCGCCAGCGGTGGCCTCCGCACTGGGGTTGATGTCGCCAAATGCATCGCCCTCGGCGCAGCGATGGGTGGTTTCGCTGGTCCATTCCTCAAGGCTGCCGATGATTCGATTGAGGCGGTTGACCACCTCATCCGTGTCCTCAACACTCAGCTTAAGGTCGCCATGCTCTCGACTGGCTGCCGCACCCTAGCCGACCTACGTCGCGCTCCTATCCTCAAGGATGGTGGCCGCTAATGCTAAACAATCTACCGACAGAACAGCTTGAAGCCATTGAAACCGCCCTACGCGAAATTTACACCGCTGACGCACCAGCTGTAGATGAAACGGCAGGTTTTGGCATCATGCTGCGCTACCCGATGGGCTGGGTTGAGGCGGATGGCAGTCCTTATCACCACCCAACCGGCAAGCGCATCCGCCCGTTGATGGTCTTATTTTGCGCTGAGGCCGCTGGCGGCGACTGGCATGACGCGCTCCCGGCGGCAGCAGCGGTCGAAATCCTACACAACTTTTCGCTCATCCACGATGATATTGAGGACAACAGCCCTATCCGACATGGTCGCCCGACCGTTTGGCAGGTCTGGGGTATCGCCAATGCTATCAACGTCGGGGACGCCACCTTCACCTTGTCGTTTCAGGCGCTCCATCACCTGCGCGACCGAAATCTGCCTCTTTCGACCGTCCTAGGCGCGCTCCACGCCCTCGGCGATACCGCCCTAACCCTCACGCGTGGTCAGCACCTTGACATGAAGTTCGAGCATGAACAGACCGTCACGGTTGAGCAGTATCTTCAGATGATTCAGGGCAAGACCGCTGCACTCGTCAGCTTGTCGGCCTACCTCGGCGCGTTGATTGGTTGCGGTGATGTCGAACGGGCAGCTATCTTCGGCGAGTTCGCCCTTGCCATCGGCCTAGCCTTCCAGATTCACGATGACATCTTGGGCATTTGGGGCGACCCTGCCGTGACCGGCAAATCGGCGGCCAGCGACATCCTTTCGCGCAAGAAATCGCTGCCAGTGTTGTATGGTCTGGAACGCAGTGCCGACCTTCGCGCCCGTTACACTCAGACTGAGACGTTCTCAGAGGCGGACATCACCGCTGTTGTCACCGAGTTAGAGGCCGTCGGTGCGCTGACTTATGCACGCCAGCTCGAACAAGACTGGAACGCCCGCGCCCTCGACGCCCTCCAGCGTGCCGAACCGGTCAGCCCCGGAACCGAGAAATTGCGCGGCCTCGTTGATGCGCTGTTCGAGCGCCAAGCCTAGACCAGTTCTCGCAGCACTAGATTACTCAGCAATCGCCCCTGTTCGGTGAATTTCACCCGGTCAGGGGCGATTGCAATAAGGCCGCGCGCCTCAAAACCCCGCAGTGTCTCCCCGTGCAGGTCTAATAGGCTGACGCCAAAGCGCGTTTGGAATTCCTCTAGACCAATGCCTTCGTTCGTGAGCCGCAGACCCATCATCAGTGTTTCAGCAATTTCGTCTTCCTGCGACACCACCACTTCGTCCAATGTGGCAGGTGTTCTAGGGAATTCATAAACCTGACCTACCCCGGCGTGCATCTTCTGGACATACCGCTGTGGCGATAGCTCAGTAGCGTAGCGCACCCCACCTGCCCAGCCATGTGCGCCCGGACCAAGGCCGATATAAGGCGAGTTGCGCCAATAGGCCAAATTGTGGCGGCATTCCTCACCCGGTTTTGCCCAGTTGCTAATTTCGTATTGACCATAGCCC
>JALONW010000311.1 GCA_025454725.1 Anaerolineae bacterium | reverse complement strand
CGGCGTCCCGCTGATGTTCTTCGCCATCCTTTGCCTGACATTGGGCGATTGGCCGTGGGCGCTGTTCATCGGGGCAGCGGCGGTGGTGGGGATGCTGGAGTTCTACGCGCTGGCGCAGGACCGCCCCGAAATGGGTTTCACACAGGTGGGCATCCCCGCCACACTTGCCATCATGCTCGGTGTCCAGTATCAGTGGCCGCTGCTGGTGGTCGGAGCGCTGGCCTTTGGCATGGTCGGCGGTGTCTCAATGGCGCTGGGGCTGGGCGCGCCGCTGCCGCGTGCGCTGCGGCAGGGCGGCATGACGCTGGCAGGGCTGTTGTATGTGGCGCTCCCGCTGGCGCTGACCCTCATTCTACGCCACCGCTTGGGCGCGGCGGGCGTCGGGCTGGCGATGGGCATCACGATTGCGACCGACACCTTCGCCTATTTCGGCGGGCGGCTGTGGGGTCGGACACCGATGGCCCCTAAGATTTCACCCAAAAAGACCATGGAGGGGCTGGTGGTCGGCCTCATCGGCGGCGGACTGTTCACGCTGGGCGTGCTGGGGCTGATGGAGAAGCTCACGCTGGCCTCGGCACTGGTGGCTGTCGCTGGGCCGGTGCTGGCGGTGCTGGGCGACCTGTGGGAGTCGTGGCTCAAGCGGCTGTACAACATCAAAGACTCGCACCTGCCCAACCTCAATATCATCCCCGGCCACGGGGGCGTTCTCGACCGCGCTGACTCGATGCTGTGGGTCGCGCCTTTTTTGGTCGGCTACCTCGGCCTGATTGGCATGTTAAACTAAGACCGACGATTTAGAGACCATCCGCGACCTTTTCAGGGAGAATACCGTTGGCCGGGAATCAAGACATCGAAAACAAGCTGCGCGCCGGTATCGAGGCGGCCAAGCAGGGCGACGGCATCGCCGCCCGCCGCCTGCTCACGGAGGTCGTGCGTGCCGATGGGCGCAATGAACTGGCGTGGATCTGGCTGGCGACTGTGCTGCCCACGCCGGACGAGAAGCGCGCCGCGCTCCAGCGCGTGCTGGCGATTAACCCCAGCAACACCCGCGCCCGTGACGCGCTCCGCCGCCTAGAGGTCTCACAGATGGGCGATGATCAGGCCGGGCTGACGGCGCGGTTGGCCGATGCCCGCCGCATGGACCGCAGCACGTTGGGCGGCAGTCTCGCAGACGATGCGACCGCTGCACGGCGCAGCGCGGGCGGCCTGCCCCCGGCGGTCTTCCTATCCATCGGACTGATTTTACTACTCGTGGTGGTCGCTGTGCTGGTGGTCATCGGCGGCGGGAACGGTTTGGTCGTCCCAACCTCAACACCGGTGGCCGAACTTCAGCCCATCCTCACGCTGACGCCGACCCCGACCTTCACACCAACCCTGACCAATACCCCCATCCCGGCGGAACTCATCACACGCAACGCCCCGACCCTGCCGCCGACCTTCACCTTCACGCCGCCGCCGACCGAGACCCCGCTGCCGCAGTTCACCCCCACCGCCGAACTGCGCCGCTTCGACCTCATCTACGTCAGCCAAGACGAGGCGCTGCCAGAGCCAGATGCCTACATCACCACGGGTGACAGCGCGGGCGACGGTCTGCTGGCCGAGCGGATGCGCGATGTGGCCTACGCGCCGGACGGTTTTACCTTCGCCTTCGTACGTGACTTGCGCGGCGAGGAAGACGGGGCGGTCGTCAGCGCCGAGGTGTTCATCACCACGCTGGCAAACCCCGACGATGTGCGTCAGGTCACGCAGACCGGCGCGCTCGACACCGCCCACCCCACATGGTCGCCCGACGGGGAGCAGTTGGTGTTCGTGAGCAGTGCCGACCTCGACAGCCCAGCGCTGTGGGTGGTATCGGCAGACGGCGGCACGCCGCGTCAGCTCCTGACCACCGGCGACCGACTGGCCGAACCGGCGCTCTCACCTGACGGGACGCGGCTGGCCTTCGTGCGGGATGTCGATAACAGCAGCTTTACGGAGATTTTCCTCGCCGATATTGACCTAGAGGCGGCTGAACTGACGAATATCATACAGGCTACCGAGGCCAGCGGCAGCAGCTACAGCCCGGCATGGTCGCCCGACGGCCTGCGCGTGGTGTTCGCCAGTGACCGGACGGGCGACGGTGACATCTACCTGATGGACAACGAAGGCTTCAACGAACAGGTGCTGACGCTTGATGGGGGTGGGCCGGAAGACCGTTCGCCCGCCTTCAGCCCTGACGGGTTATGGATTGCCTTCATCTCCAACGCGCAGGACGACCGCTTCCAGACCTACGTCATCGACGTGCGGACCGGTACCGACATCCGACGCATCACCACCAACCCGCGCAGCGACCTGTCGCCGGTCTTCAAGCCCAGCATCAACCCTTAGAAACCGCCCCAAAGGACAAGTACCGCATGGCAAAAGACAGTGAATCCCGCATTGAGCAGGCCGTCACCGCCGCAAAGGCCGGTAAACGCGAGGAATCGCGCCAAATCCTCCTGCGCGTGGTGCGCGACGACCCCGAAAACGTCCGGGCATGGCTGCTCTTGGCGAGGGTGACGACCAACAACGCCGAGAAGCGCAGCGCGCTGACCACCGTCACCGAGCTTGAGCCGGAAAACCGCCAAGCCCACAAGATGCTGGCCGAATTGACCATCTCCGGTGTCATAGAGGAGCAGAGCGAGCAGGCAGCCCGCACCAACACCTCGGTACAAAAAATCATCTTGGGTGTCATCGGCCTCATGGTGCTGGTCGTGGCCGGGTTGATTGGGCTGGTGGTCGTCCGCAACAACGAACAGGCTGCCGCCAACGCTGAACAGACCGAAATTGCCGGGAACCTGACCAGCATCGCAGCCGCCTCAACGCAGGATGCCGTTTCCACCGAGGTCTCCATCGCCGAGACCGGCACAGCCATCGCACTCCTGCCAACCAACACCCCCACCCCCAGTTTGACATGGACTCCGCTCCCGACCGGCACACCGACCATCACACCGACCGCCAGCTTGACCCCCATCCCGTCACCAGAAGGGTTACCGGGTGTCATCTTCGGCTGGGGCGGTTCCAACGCGCTCAACGACGGTTACTTCCCGGTCGTCCAGATTTCGGTGGACGGCAGCGGCAGCATTATCGAGCTGTCGGGGACGAACCGTGGTGAGCTGGTGACGGCGGGCAACCGGTCACGCATTTTCTATACGCGCTTCTTCCGTGACACGTTTGACCGCTACCTGTCGGTCATCGACACGGGGACTGGCCAGCAGGACAACATGGCGCTCATCTTCAACGATTCGACCTTCGCCCGAGCCACCTCGGCCAGCATTACGCCCGATGGCCGCCTGTTGGTGTTCGTGGCCGAGACCGGGATAAACGAGGTGCGCCAGATTTACCTGTACGACTTCCTCGCCCCTCCGGGGACGACCGCCATCCGCCGTGTGACCAACGATGAGGCCGACTATGATTTCCCGGCCATCTCGCCGGACGGGACGAAAATCCTCGCGGTGCGCCGCGCCCGTGCGCCGCTGCCACCGGGTACAGACCTCATCCTGTATGACCTGTCCAACAACCAGAGCAGCATGTACACCGAAGACGGCGACACCACCATCGAGACCCACCCGCGCTGGTCGCCTGACGGCCTGCTGGTGGCCTATGTGGTAGGAACACAGGCCGACCCCAAGGGCGACATCTTCATCCGCACCACCACCCAGCCGGTCAGTTCATTCAACATCACGCGCACGGTCGGCATTGATGAGATATTCCCGGTTTTCAGCCCTGACAGCCGCTACCTCGCCTTCTCCAGCGACGTGGTGAGCAGTGATACGCTGACGACCTACAACATCTTCATCTATGACCTCGTGGTGTCCGGCTCAATCTACCAGCTTACCCAAGACGACGAACGCTTCTACCCCGGCGCGTGGGTAGAATAAGGGCGCAATTTTCCGCGCCGCCATTCATCACACCCCGAACCCCGCTTTTTAGAGGCGGGGTTTTTAGCGTCAAAAATCGGTATGGCCCATCACGTCCCGACTGGTTGGCCGCTGACCAGCGCCGACAGTGCCGGGTCGTCCGGCACGGCATGGGGGTCATCCAGCGGTAGCGCGGTCAGCAGATTAGCGGCATAGCCCCGCGTCAGTTCTGAGGTGGCGGGGTCATCGGCCACCCGCGCCGCTGCCACCCGTGCGAGGCCGGTCATGTGGGTGGTCTGCGCGTAGAGCGCCAGTACGTAGAACACCTCCATCAGCTCACCCGTGTTATCGAGCCGCAAGGCGGTCTGGACAGCCTCAGTCAGCGTCGTGGGTACTGGCGCTAGGTCGCCCAGCAAAACCAACACATGCGCCAATGCGCGGTAGTAACGCGCCAATTTGCGCTCTAAACCGTGTTCTTTGACCAGCGCAATGGCCTCTTCCAGCGCGGCGCGACCTTCTGACAGCATAACCTGTTTGGTGGCGCTCATATTGCCGAAGTTGCCCAATGCATCGGTGACGCCTACGATAATTCCCTTGCGGCGGTACAGCTCAATGGCGCGCTGGTAGTAGGTGTAGCACTCAGCATAGCTGTCTTGACGGAACAACAGCTCGCCTAAGCGCTCTGGCTGAGCGCTGCTAAACTCTATGAACTCGATACCTCGAAGGCCAATTTGGTTAGTTCCCATGATGGCAAAAGTGTAGGAGGGCCCACGCTGGATTGCCAAGAAGGTTCTTCTAGCCAGCTTTCAAAACGGCCACACCCACGCAAACAACCTCTGGAACCACGGCTTAAGAAAGCCCAAGAAGTGTCCGGAAGCTTCGCTCGGGCCACACGCGTGCACGTCAGGCGAAGTCCAGCAGCCGGTGAAAAGCTGCAACCCGTATTGGGCATCGATGGCTTCCAAAAATGCTCTGTTCTCCGTGCGGTTCAAATTGGAGTAGAGCGATAAGATCCGGTTGCCCGCGCTGCCGCCGGCATGGGTAGCACCGGTGGTTGTCCAAACGCCGTTTTGGTGGTGGAGCAAAGGCCCTCCGGAATCGCCAAAGCAGCTGCCGGCCTGGTTCTGCGGTCCCAAGATGCGTGAGCCCG
>JALONW010000310.1 GCA_025454725.1 Anaerolineae bacterium | reverse complement strand
CCTGCTGCGCTGGTGGCAGGTCAACTATAACGGCGTGGTCGGCTGGACGGCGGAAGGTGAGGGCGACGAATACTACATCGCGCCGCCGGGCATGGAAGGTGACGGCGACGAAGACGCCGAGGCAGAAGACGAGGCGTTCGCCGCGCCCGTCCGCGTCGCCAACACCGACCTCAACCCGCGCCAGATGGGGGTGCAGGTGCAGTGGTACGTCCCACAGGGGCAGTGGCAACGCGCCCTAGACCTGACCGCCCCGCTGGGCGTGGGTTGGGTCAAATTCCAAGCCGATTGGGGCTTACTCGAATCGCAGCCCGGCCAATTGAGCGAGAATTTCGCCGTGTTCGCCGCCGCCGTGCGCGATGCCGAGGCGCGGGGCTACCGCGTCTTGGTCAGCGTGGCGAAAGCGCCGTCGTGGGCGCGCAGCACGTCCGGCGAGTCTGGCCCGCCCGATAATCCGCAGCTCTTGGCCGACTTCATCGGTCGGATGATGGATGAAGTCGGCGGCAGCATCGACGCGATAGAGGTCTGGAACGAGCCGAATCTGCGCCGCGAGTGGACGACCGACGCGCACCCATTCGACGGTGAGGGGTATATGCGGCTGTTCGAGCCGTCGTACCGCGCCATCCGTGAGCGGTCGGCGCGCACGACTGTGATTACGGCGGGGCTGGCCCCGACCGTCACCGGGCCGAGTGCGGTCAACGACCGGACGTACCTGCGCCAGATGTACGCCGCCGGGCTGGACGACTATGACGACATCATGGTCGGTGTCCACCCCTACGGTTGGAGCAACGCGCCGGGGGAGCGCTGCTGTAATCCCAGCGGGCAAGGTTGGGACGACCGGCGGCAGTTCTTCTTCCTCGACACGCTCGACTCGTACCGTACCATTATGCGCGACAATGGCCACACCGACCGCGACTTGTGGGCGACTGAGTTCGGCTGGCCGACTTATGACGGATTGCCCGGCCAAGCGGCGGAGGCGTGGATGGTATCGCTCGATTCGCAGCAGCAGGCCGATTATGTGACCGACGCTTTCGCGCTGGCGCAGGGCTTCGACTTTATGGGGCCGATGTTCCTGTGGAACCTCAACTTCGCCGACCCCCAGACCTCGGCCAGCGCCAGCGACCAAGCAGCCTTCAGCCTGCTTTACATGCCCAGCGAGGGCGGGGTGGTCGAGCGCCCCGTCTACCATGAATTGGTGCGGCAAATCGGTCAAGCGGGGGGTGAATGATGGCCTACCGCCTCGCTGTTTTGATTGCGGCGCTGCTGGCGCTGTTCGCCGCGCCGACCCAAGCCCAAACCCGTGGGCAAGTCCTGCTCTACGACACGCCGACCGTCGAGGGTGACCGCATCAGCGTCCCGGTCTATTTCGAGGGGGTGAACGCGCTGTCGCTGGTCGGCCTGAGCGCGGTCAGTTTCAGCGTGGACGAACCCGCCGCCGAACTATCAGTTGAGCGCGAGGCTCGCCTCAACCATTCGCTGGTCATCCTCGTGCCGGTCGGCTTCGGCAGCGATGTTGACCTGATTCAATCGACACTGCGCGCTTATACGTCGGCTTACGTCCAGCCGGATGACCGTGTGCTGATGATGACGCTGGACGGGCGCGGCTTGACCCGCACCGAGACCAGCACCCCAGCAGAGCTGGCCGACGCGATTAACGCGCTGCGCGCCTCATCTGGCTACCCGCTGCTGGCGCAAGCCATCCCCGACGCGCTGGAATGGCTGGAAGCCGCGCCCGATGACCATGTGCCGCTGGCGCTGGTGGTCGCGTCGTACCTGAACAGCGGCGAGGACCGCACGACCTCGGCGGCCTTTGCGGGCGCGGGCTACCCGCTGCACGTCGTGCAGGCGCACACCTTCCGCCAGACCTCGACCACGCCCATGCAGCAGATGGCGGCCAACACCGGCGGCCTGTTCATCGACAACCTGCGCGGAATCTTCTCGCAGGGTGCGCCGCCCACGGCCAGCGCCAGTCTCAAGGTGTTGTACGACGCGCTGGCCGCCACCCGCGACGTGTTTACCGTCAGCTATCGCGCCATCAGCACGGCGCTGGACACCGAGCCGCAGGTCACACTCACCGCCCAGCTTTCGCTGACTCAGGCCATCTCGGTCGGTTTCGTCTATGAGCGCGCCTTCCAGCCGCCGATGGCCGCCTTCTCGCAGCAGACCATCGCGCCGATTCGCCGACCCAGCAGCGGGCCGACCGGCCTCGTGTTCGACAATGAGGCGCAGCCGGTCAACGTGCGCGTGACCTTCCCCGACAACGTGCCGCGCCGGGTGGTCTCGCTGCAACTGGAAGTCATCGACGCCGAGACCGGGACAGTGCTGCAATCGGCCACGGGGGTCAACCCACAGCAGGACACCAGCGGCGCGTACCGCATCGACTGGCCGCTGGTTGATTTTATCGAGCCGGGGCGGTCGTACCCTGTCCGTTTGCGCGTGACGGCCACCGACGAACTGGGCTTGACCGCCAGCGCCGAACAGCAGGCCGCTGTGACGGTCGCGGCGCTGCCGCCGACGGCCACCCCCACGCCGACCGCGACCTTTACGCCCAGCCCGACGCCTCGCGCCACCGCTACGCTGGACGCCACCGAGGCCGATTCTGGCGTGATTTCGCCGCCGCTGACGACTGGGCAGGCCACGTTGAGCGCGCCACCGACCACACCCACCGTCCCCCCCTCCGATACCCCTGATACGCTGGTCGGGATTTTGGCTGGATTGGCGGTAGGGCTGGCCGTGGTGGTCGTCTTGTTAATTGCTGCGCTGATTCGGGCGCGCAATCGCCCCGCCCAAACCGCGACGCAAGGCGACGCCGCCACCGTCGGGCTGTCGCTGATGGATATGCCGACCCCGCTGCCCGACGCCCCGACTGTTGACCCGCTGGACATGCAGCAGGGTCGCAATACCATCTACGGGCGTTTGCTGGTCAAGCGCGGGCTGCCCGCTGGTGAAGTTTTGCTGGTCCGTGAGGAGTTTACGGTCGGGCGCAAGGCCGATGCCGACGTGCATTATCAGATTGACAAGCCGTTCGTGTCGCCGCGCCACTGCGTCATCACCCACAAGCGCGGGCGTTTCACCATCCGCGATTTGAACTCGAAAAACGGGACGTTCGTCAACGGGGAGCGCCTCCAGCCCGACCGCGACGTGATTGTCCCCATCGGCAGCGAGGTGGCGGTTACGCAAAATCTGGTATTCGAGCTGTGGGACAAAGACACGGTGGTGAAGGTCGATTATCAGGGTGAGGCCGTCCGCAGTACGCGCATCACACAGGAGTCGGGCGTCAAGACCAACACCGGCACGCGCACCGGCTCGACCGTCGGCGGCGATTTCGACGGCGAACCCATCAACGACGATTACAGCCCGGTTTAACGGAGTGATGCGTTGGGAGGGATGAGTGATGAGAGGGGGTCAACTCGTTTGACGCCAATACTGACAGACAGAAAACGGGATGGATAGCGCGGACAGCACATGTGCTGTCCGTACAGGAAGAAACCTTCTCGCACACAGTATGGAAGACGAGGCGAGATTATCCGTGCTGTACGGACAGGGCATGCCCTGTCCTCTCTACCCACAGGGCGTATTTAAAAACACGCACGCATCACGCACGACTCATCCCTCATCACTGCCCTTAACCCGACGGGAAACGACACGCCATGGCCGACACCCCCAACATCACCGCCCACTCCGTCCGTGAAATCATGGGGCGCGAGCGCCTAGAAGATTACGCCATCGACGCGGTGGTCGAGACGGCGGGCGGCCTGCGCCTGCAAGTCGCTATCGTGTGTGACGGCGCGGGCGGTGAGGCGGGCGAGACGGCGGCACGGTCGGCGGCGCGCACCATCATCGACTACCTACAGGTCAGCCCGACGACGCAGATTCCCAAGCTGCTGGTACGGGCGGTTGAGCGCGCCAATACCACCGTCTTTTCCGAGCTGCGCGGGCGCGGCACGACCACGGTGGCGATGGCCTGCATCGACCTGAACGACAATGCCCCCAACGGGCGCATGTTCATCGCCAGCGTGGGCAACAGCCACCTGTATTTCATCCGTGATGGGCGTTTGGTGCGCCTGAACATCGACCACACGCTGGCGAACGAATATATTTACGCTGGGCAGATGTCACCAGAGGAAGCGGGCAAGCTCCAGAACGCGACCTACATCACGCGGGCGCTGGGCGTCGGCGCTGAAGTGCAGGTTGACATCGGGTTTTACGCCGAGCGCGGCAAAACCTTTGTCAGTGGCAAGCGCGCCACCGGCATCGGCCAGAAGGGGATGCTGCTCAAGCCGGGTGATACCATCGTCGCCATGACCGACGGGCTGCGCGAAAACGCCGACGACGGCCTGCCATTTCTGCGCGATGACGAGCTGCTGCGCCACGCGCTGGATGATGAGGCCGAGCGCGCCGCCACGACGTTGGTGCGCTACGCCGCCGCCCGTCAGCCTGCCGACAACCTCGGCCTGTCACTGGTGTTCGTCGGTTCGCCGCAGCGCCGCGCCGTGCGCGTCAGCACGCTCACCCGCGGCCAGCGCACCGGGATTGGTTTCGGCCTGATTGGGATGCTGCTGCTGATTGGCTTTGTGATAACGCAGTTGTTCGCCGCCCGCTCCCGCGATGCCATCATCGGCGCGACCCAGACGGCCATCGTCGAGACGGCCATTGTGCTGGCGTATACCGCCACCCCCAGCCCGTCACCGTCGCCCACCGTCACCCCGACCATCGCGCCGACCCGTTCCGCGCCTAACCAAGCCGGTTTCCAGTTTTTCACCGACCCCAACATCATCAACGCGGTCTTTCTCAACCGCGTGGTGTTCTCGCCAGACATCAACCGCGTGGAGCTGGACGGCCCCCAGCGCGCCGACGGCCTCGCGCCCGATGCGCCCGCCAACCTGTTTTTACAGTCGCAGCAAACGCTGATTGAGCTGGCAGTGGTCGATAACACGCCGGGACAGGAGTTCATCATCTCGCAGTTGTTCCCAGAAGGCGATGTGTTCTACAACATGGGGTCGTTCCAGAACCGGGGCGCGTTCATCAGCTTTCAGCA
>JALONW010000309.1 GCA_025454725.1 Anaerolineae bacterium | reverse complement strand
AAATGCCCCGCCCAACACCCAGTGCATGATGTAGCCCAGCGGGGTCGCCCGGTCGGCGCGCTGCATGAATCCGAGGATGCCGTGGGCATCAATCGCGGGGAGGTTCATCTGTTTGCCCATTAGCATCATACCGGTCATCAGGGCTGTGCCGATGAATCCGCCGAGGACAGCAATCATCAGATCGTTTGCGTTCATGGGGTAGGTCTCCTTGTGTGGTTAAGCCTGCATACAAACCGGTTGGTATGTTGATGATCCAAAAAAACACCCAGCGAGGAGTAAGCCCCGCCGGGGAAGTCGGTCAGGCCGCGAAGGTGTGGTCGAGGTAGCCGCCGAGCAGGTCGAGATGGTGGGCAATCACGCGGCGGTCCTGTCGTGCCAGCGCGAGAATGATTGCGCCTTCAATCACCACAATAATGTGGTCTGCCAGCAGGCCGACATCGACGCGCTCCGGCTGGCGGGACTGCGCCCGCGCCGCTTCCAGCACCGGCTTAATCTGGTCTGCCCAATCGCGGAACAGCCCAGCCACCAATTCACGGAAAGCGGGATGGGTGGTCGCCAATTCCTGCGTGAAGCTTCCTGCCAGACAACTGCATCCGTCGGGGTCGTCCATAAACACCTCTGCCACGCCCGCTAAGAACGCCTTGAGCTGACCCAACGGCGTCGGGGCGGTCATCCAGTCCGCCGCTGCAAACTGGGTATAGCGCCGCGTCCAGTAGTCGTGCAGAACGCTCTCGCCCAGCGCTTCTTTAGTCTTAAAGTAGTGGAAGAATGCCCCTTTGGTCACGTTCGCCAACTTACACACCTCATCGACCTTGGTGGCGTTGTAGCCTTTGGCCATCATCAGCCGCCGGGCGATGTCCAACATCGTCTGACGGGTGCTGCTGCCTACCGCCTGCTCATTCATGCTTCATCTCCATACCAACCGGTTTGTATAATAAGAAGTGGCGATTACTTTGTCAAGCAGTATGTAGGTCTAATACTCAAAATTGTTTTGCCGGTGAGCTGCTTTTGATTGATGGGATCGCGCTGTTAGAAGCGTATAGGAAACGCCCCACGCTTAGGGGTTTGTAGACCAGAACCCGTGTTATAATCCCGTTATGACGGTTGTTCTAAAAATACACCTGTCATACCCCCTTCGTGGGCCGAGGAAAGCACGCTCTGGGTTGCATACATCCCCTTTTACTGTGCGACGGGCAAATCGACGACAACCGCTTGGTGTGAGCGTGTTCTAAACAGGGAAAACATCCCTCCAGCCCCCTCCGCAGCCTACCGTGTGGTCCACTGGGACTTGTGTTCGCACTGGGCGAAAGCTCATCTACCGGAGTGCAACCATCCAACCCTATGGAACGACGCATCACAGATAACATCCAAGAACTCAAGCGGGTGCTGCCCGACCAAATCAACACCGCGCTCGACACGCTTGGTAACACCGATAATTTGCTCGAAATCGTTCTCGACCTCGGTCGAGTGCCTACCGCCCGTTTCACCGACCGCGAGGAAGAACTTTCCGAGCGCGAGGTGACCAGTGAAGACCTCAACCAAATTGTTGAGAACATCGGTCAGTTCGACACTGACAACCGTGCGGGTATGGAGCGCACGCTCCACCGCATCTCGGCCATCCGCAACCGGCGGGGGCAGGTTGTCGGTCTGACCTGTCGCGTGGGTCGCGCCGTTTACGGCACGATTGACATCATCCGCGACCTGATTACCGACGGTCAGAGCGTCCTGATGATGGGACCTCCGGGCGTGGGTAAGACCACCATGCTGCGCGAAGCCGCCCGCGTGCTGGCCGATTCGGCTAAGCGCGTGGTCATCGTCGATACCTCCAATGAAATTGGTGGGGACGGTGACGTGCCGCACCCGGCAGTCGGTAAGGCGCGCCGGATGCAGGTCAGCCGCCCAGAGCGCCAGCACGAGGTGATGATTGAGGCCGTCGAGAACCATAACCCGCAGGTCATCGTCATTGACGAGATTGGCCGCGAGTTAGAGGCCATGGCTGCCCGCACCATCGCCGAGCGCGGCGTGCAGCTCATCGGCACGGCGCACGGTAACGCGCTGGAAAACCTGATGCTCAACCCCACGCTGTCCGACCTTGTGGGCGGTATCGGCTCGGTCACGCTCTCTGACGAGGAGGCACGCCGACGTGGGACTCAGAAGACCGTCTTAGAACGCCGTGCGCCGCCGACCTTTGACATCCTCATCGAAATCCAGAGCCGCGACCGGATGATTGTCATCCCGGACGTGGCGGCTGCGGTCGATGGGATGCTGCGCGGGCGTCCGCTGCCGGTTGAACTCCGCAGCCGCGACGCCGAGGGTGAAGTCCGCATCGAGGTAATTCAGCCGGAAGTGACGCTGAACAACACCAACGACCAAGGCTTCACACGCAGCGCCGCTGGTCGAATGGACCGTTATGCCGAAGATGAACAACGTCCCGATCAGCGCCGTGGGCGGGATGGGCGCGGTGGCAAGGGCGGGCGCAGCAACGGAAACGGAAATGGCGCACCACCTGACCGTTCTGACCGCGAGCGTGAACGTGGGCGGGAGCGCGACCTCGGCTCCCCATCGGCGGCATCGGTGCCACGACCAAGCACCGCGACTGACCGCCAGCCGCTGAAGGTCCACGCCTACGGCGTTGCCCGCAGCCGGTTGGTTCAGGCCGCCAAGCGCCTGCATGTCCCGCTGGAAGTGACCGACGACCCGGGGCGCGCCGACGCGGTGATGACGCTCAAGACGCTCTACCGCCGCCGTCCCAAAGTGGTGGTCGATGCTGAACGACGCGGGATGCCCATCTATGTGCTGCGCGCCAACACCGTCAGCCAGATGGAGGACTTCCTGATTGATCTGTTCAATTTGGAGGTCTCGGCAACCGACCCTTTTGGGGAGGCTCTGCAGGAGGTTGAGCAAGGGATTGAGAAGGTGCGCTCCGGCGCGGCCTTCGTCGATCTGCTCCCGCAGAGCGCTACCATCCGCCGCCGTCAGCATCAGGTCGCCCGCGAGTCAGATGTCCACTCGCGCAGCTATGGCGAGGAGCCAAACCGCTTCGTCCGCCTGTCACGGGAGTAATATCCTGCTGTGTGTTGAAACCAAACCGCGCCCTTCTCACTGTCGAGAGGGGCGCGGTTTTTTGTCATAGGGTGGGCGCGGCTTGTCGGCGCGTTCAGCGGGCGCTATGCTGAGAAAAACCCGCTTTTGCTATCTCCGTGGAGCGCCCGACCATGTTCAGACTGTTGTTAGCCGCTTTGACATTCGCCCTATTTGCGCCCGTCCCTGTGCTGACACCCATCAGTAGCGACACGGTGGCCGACCTAGCGCCCGCCCGCCGTGTTGCATGGGAAGCCCCTCAACCCGATGAGTCGGCCATCCCGTCGGGGTGGTTTACCCTCAGCCCAGACGGGACGACCCTCATCGCTGGGCGGGGGGTAGCGGGCGCGACGTTGTGGGATACCGTGACCGGCCAGTTTATCAGCGCCTACGGCCTCAACCTCGATACCGACCCGACCGCGCCCCCCAACCTCATCGACGCCGATTTTTCGCCCGACAGTGCTGTGGTCGCCGCGCTGCACGGCGCACCATTTCCGGATTGGCCGTATGGCGTGTTCATCACTGAGGTGGCGACTGGCGAACAGGACAGCCTGCGTATCCCCGGCGAATTTGGCTACCCGTTCCGTGTATGGTTCGACAGCACCGAGCCTGACCGCTATCTATGGTTGGAATTCCAGCCCGACCTGTTCGACCCCAACATTGGGGCGCGCCAGACCGTCCGTTTTGACCTGACCGGCGCAGATGAGCCGCTGGCGCTGCCGTCTGGCCCTGAAAATGACACCGACTCGATTGTCCGCATCGGGCGCATCCCCGCGCCGTTGGCGATTACGGCCGCTGAGGACGGGAGCGTCCGCCTGTGGAATTTGGAGACCAACAGCATCACGGCTGAAATTACGCTGCCGGTCGCGCCGACCTTTGGTCGTGTCAACCAGACTGAGGGCGTGCATTTTGTCTGGCGCGATGCTGCATCTGATTCGCTGTACTTGTTGGACTTTACCACGGGCGAAAATACCTTTATCAGCGCGCTGGACGGCGAGTATATCCAAGCGCTGTTCATCAGCCCGCTGGCAGATGTGGTCTTGGCCGTCCACCGGGGTGACACGCCCAGTGTCGGCGCGTGGCTGGTCGAGACGGGGGAATACCTTGAACTCGGCAACTACTGGGACGCCTGTACCCGCGTGCCGGATTCGGTCGCCCTCAGCGCGGACGGGACACGATTGGTCATCGGTTGTAACGCGGGTTATGAAGTGTGGGAGATGCCGGCAGTGGAGGAGTAGGGGGCAGCGCGCTGCCCCTCTGGGTGTCAACGGACTTTTCGTTGGAATCTAGGACATTGGTCACGTCTTTTACCACATTCGACCACCTTCAGCGGTGTAACGGGATGAACGTCCAATCCATCGCAAACACGGAGGTCATCCGATGAAACGGACCGCAATTTTACTCATTCTGGCGCTCGTTGCCATTGTCCCTGCCGCCGCGCAGGAAGACCCCCCGGTCAGCCCACTGGCGGTTGAGAAATTCGTCGGGCTGGAGGGCGCTTGGTTCACCGCTGACAGTGCTCCCGGCCTGACTCTGCCCGTCGGGCAGGCTGTGACCTATCGGTTGGTGGTCAGCAACACGTCTGCTGACGCCGCTCTGACCAACCTGACCCTGACCGACAGCCTGTATCCCATCACCGACTGCGAAATCCCGGCGGAACTGGCGGCTGGTCAGAGCTTCGAGTGCGTGGTCGGCCCCATTGCCAGCGAGGAAGTCGGCCAGACCGTTAACGTCGCGCTGGCGACCGCTACCACTGCCGATGGTGAGACCCTCACCGCGCTGGACTCGGCCACCCTAACTACCACCGAGGCCACCGGAGAAGTCATCACCATCATCGGCACGCTTGAGAGCATCGACGGCAGGCGACCTCATCCTTGGTTTGCTGGAAGTCGGTGATGTGGTTGTTCTGGTCGTCACGGTGGCTGAAGACGGCACGGTGACTGTCATCCTCATCACGCTAGCGGACGAAGATGTCTACATCGACGACGATGAAGATGGCGACGAGGATGATGAGGATGGTTTCCGCGACGACGCGCCCTGCCAAGCCAACCCGCCTGACTGGGCCCCGGCTTACGGTTGGCGGATGCAGTGCGACCCGGAAAGCCTCGAAAACTTTGTACTGCCCCCCGGTCAGGCCAAGAAGCTGGGCCGTGACAACAACGACGATGGT
>JALONW010000024.1 GCA_025454725.1 Anaerolineae bacterium | reverse complement strand
GGAAATAGACGGTCTTGCTGCCGCCGATGATGATGACGCGCATTAGCTGATGGCCTTAAGAAACGCTGTCGTCGTGAGTTTGGTCGGGCTGATGGTCTCGATGCCGAAGTCGCGGTAGATGGCCTCCCGCGCCGGGTCGAACACACGGGCGACCACGCGGGGGATGTTAAAGACATTCTTGGCGACCTGCGCGACCATCAGATTGGTGTTGTCGGAGGTGGTGGTGGCAAACAAGGTGTCGGCCATCTCAATCTTAGCCTCCTTGAGCGTGTGCAGCTCTACCGCGTCGCCGATGAGCTTGTAGCCGCTGAAGTCGTTGGAAAGCTTGTCGAAGGCGGCCTCGCGCTGGTCGATGACGACGACCTTGTGGCCGGCTTGGCTGAGGTGGTTGGCGAGTGCGCCGCCCAGCCGTCCGCAGCCGATGATGACGATGTGGTTGGAATTTGCCATAACTCTCGGCGCTGGATGCGCCGCCTGTGCTAGTAGATAGACTCCAGAATATCAAAGTTTCTGGGTGGGGACAATCAGGAGCGACGCTGGGCTTCCCCGTGGCCGCCCCCCAATCATAGGGGTTCCCAGCGCTGGACTAGCCGAAAACGCTCGGCCAGCGCGACCGTTTCATAAACTCGAACACCACCAACCCAACCGCCACCAACACAGTCAAAATCCCCATCGCCCGCCAGCGCAGCGGGTTTCCATCGGTTACATCCATGACGGCGGATGCGCCTTCAATGCCTACTATCTGGAAGATCATGCGCGGCGCCATAAGGAGTGCGATAACCCCACCGCCCACCATCCCATAGAGATGGGCGGCTATATCCACCTGCACCGCCCCGGAAAGTGCAATGTTAGCGGCAATATCCGTGCCAAACAGAAAGCCGATAATCATGAGCAGGTTATTGCGGTGGCGCTTAAACTCAACCCCCAAGACCTTTCGGTTAAGCCAGATATGCACCAGCGCCGCCCCCATCAGGCCATAGACTGCCGTCGATGCCCCGACCGAAGTCATCGACCGTGAGCCGGTGAAGATAACCCACAAGATGCCTGCGAAGGCGGTGGAAAATGCCAACAGCAGCGCATAACGTACGAGCCCAAACTGAGGCTCTAAGCGTCGACCCAGCAGCCAAAGCGCCAAGAGGTTTCCAAAGAGGTGTATACCGTTCAGGTGGACGAGGGAATGGGTCAGTAGGCGGTGGTATTCGCCCCTCAGCAGAACACTGGTGGTGTTCAGCCCATTATCAATCTGATGGTGCAGCAGCAGCGGCAGACCACCCCGCACCGTCGTAAAGATGCCAACCACATAGATGGTGGTGAGCGCAAAAAGCAGCATAAGGGTCAGGACAGGTCGGGTCAGCCGCACATAGCGCGCCCTAAACTTGAGCGCCCAGCGCAGTGCCGGAAGCCCCTCTGCGGGTTGTGAAAGGGCATAATAGATTTTCTGCCGCACGTCAGTACGCCACGGATGGAGTGGGTAGGCAGGCGGCAGGGTTAGGTCATCTGGTGTTGGGATTGGGAACCGTGCTACACCAGTCTGACGGGCGGGCTGGTTGGGGTCGGGCAGAGCGCGCACCCGCCGGATGAGTTCAGTCGTGCTGTGGCCGGGCAGCAGGTCGATTAAGACCACCTGCCCGCCATACGACTCGACCAATTCACGCTCTGGCAGCGGCTTGTCGTGGTAGTCGCCTCCTTTAACGTAAATATCGGGGCGCAGCACATCAATCAGGGTGTGGGCGGTGTCATCGTAGAACAGCACCACCCCATCGACGCAGCGCAGCGCCGACAGCAGGCGGGCGCGCTCGTAGTCAGGGACAATCGGGCGGCCCGTCCCCTTCAGACGCTCACTGGACTTGTCACCGTTCAGCCCGACGACCAGCGCGCCGCCCAGCGCCCGCGCCTTTTCGAGGTAGTCGAGGTGGCCGACATGCAGCAGGTCGAAGTGGCCGTTGGTAAACACCAGCGGCCTCCCCTCAGCGCGCAGTTTTTCGCGCAGAATCAGGGCGTCGTCCAAAGACAGGCTCATAACTGCACCACCACGCTGAAGCGCCCGGTCTTGCCGCGCTCGGCACGATGGCTGAAGAACTCATCGGTGCGCGTGGCCGTGCAGATGCCCATGATTTCGGTCTGCTCGACGCCCGCGCCCAACAGGTCGCGCCGGTTGGCCTCCCACAGGTTGAGGTAGGGCGTGCCGTCGGCGGGGTCGCGCTTAATCAGGCCGTCGGTCATGCCGAAGCGCGCCTGCACCGCCGCCACGACCTCCTCACCGACCTGATAGCGGTCGGGACCAATCGACGGACCAATGCCCGCCAGCAGGTCGGACGGGCGGCAGCCGAATGCCAAGACCATCGCTTTAATCAGGCGCGAGGCCATGCCATCCACCGTCCCGCGCCAGCCCGCGTGGGCGATGCCGACCACGCCTTTAGCGGGGTCATAGGCCACCACCGGCGTACAGTCGGCGTAGCGCATGACCAGCGCCAGCCCCGGCTGGTCGGTGATAAGCGCGTCGGCGGGCGCGGCCCAACGCCGGTTTTTAATCGGCGCACCCGCGTAGACCACCTCGACGCCGTGAACCTGCCACGTGCTGACCACGCGCTCACGGTCCACGCCCAGCGCGCCGTACATCAACTCATGGTTGCGCCGGACGTTGCCCGCGCTGTCCCCAATCAGGCCGCCAGTGTTGAGCGTGCCAAACGGCGCATCGCTCACGCCGCCATGGCGCGTAAATACCCCGTGCGTCAGCCCGTCCCAGCCGGAAAAACGATAATACGGCACTGCGCCATCAACCCGCTGCATACGCGCAGCCCTTTCCACTGATTTCAGAGTGTTATATCCCCATTATGCGCGGTTTTGGCCGGGTTGGGCAACGGTAGGTGTGGTGACGATGGATAGAAAAGGAGGGAGGTGTTACGGGGTTCTCCCCCTTCCCAGTGGGCTGGAAAGGGGGAGACGGTTGTGTGGGTTTACTTGCCGCGACGGGCGAACAGGCGCTTGTCCAGCTCGACAAAGAAGTAGGTGATGACTGACAGCGACAGCGCAATCAGCATGTATTCCAGCGGGAGCGCGACCGTGCCGAAGAAGTCCTGAAGGAACGGCACGTACAGCAGCGCGAACTGAAGCAGGATGGTCAGGCCGACCGCGCCGATGACCGCCATGTTTGAGAAGTAGCCGATGCGCCAGATGGGGAAGCGCTCGCTGCGCGTGGCGATGGCGTGGCCCATTTGGACGAACACCAACACAGTGAAAATCATCGTACTCCACAGCGCCGCGCCGTCAGTGGTGGCCGCATCGACCGGCGCGCCGCCGCTGATGCGGTTGCTGAACTCGGTCCAGTAGTTCATGACGTAGGTATCGGTGTAGCCGATAATCTCCGCTTCGCCGCCACCCGCCGGGACTTCACCGTAAATGGGCGTGCCGCGCTGAACGGGGAACAGCAGTGTGACCATCAGCGCCACGAGGCCGATAAAGATACCGATGCGGACGAGGTATGCACCAAGACCACGGCTGAACACGCTCTCCTTGGGGTCGTAAGGCGGGCGCTCCATCGCGTCAGTCTCGCCCTTTTCGACACTCAGCGCCAGCGCGGGCAAACCGTCGGTGACGAGGTTCATCCACAGCAGTTGCAGGGTGTTAACCGGCAGTGGCAGACCCATGAATTGGGCGGTGAACAGCACGCCGACCTCACCGATGTTGCTGCCGAGGATGTACTTGATGAACTTACGCACGTTGTCGTAAATCGTGCGGCCTTCTTCCGCTGCCGAGACGATGGTGGCGAAGTTGTCGTCGAGGATGACCATCGACGACGCTTCCTTGCTGACCGCCGTGCCGGTGATACCCATCGCCACGCCGATATCGGCGCGCTTGAGGGCGGGCGCGTCGTTTACGCCGTCGCCGGTCATCGCCACAATCTGTCCCTGCTTCTGGAGCGAGTGGACGATGTTCAGCTTGTGTTCCGGCGAGACGCGGGCGAACACCGAGACAGTCTGGACGGCCTTGTCCAGCGCGGCCTCGTCCATCAGTTCCAGCTCGCGTCCGGTCAGGATGTGATGTTGGGCGCGGGCCTCTTGGTACGACGAATCTTTGGCGATGCCCAGTTCGCGGGCGATTGCCAGCGCGGTCTGCGGGTGGTCGCCGGTAATCATAATCGGGCGGATGCCTGCGGTCACGCAGCGCTCGACCGCAATCTTGACCTCTGGGCGCGGGGGGTCAATCATGCCGACCACGCCGAGGAACACCATGTCATATTCGACCGTCTCAGGGGTGGTCTTGTCGGGGATGGCCTTGAGCTTCTTATAGGCGAAGCCCAACACGCGCATCCCCTCGGACGCCATTTCCGAATCAACCTCTAGGATGCGCTCGCGGAAGCTCTCAGTCGTGCCGGGCGCGTTCTCGTTGATGTCGTGGGGGACGCCCTTCACCAGCACCTGCGTGCAGACATCGACGAGGCTGTCAACCGCGCCCTTCGAGAACGCCACGAAGTGCGGGCGGTCAGCGCTGGCCGGGTCATAGACGAACAACGGCATCTCGGTCGGCTGGGGGTGGTCAAAGTCGGGGCGGTGGACGAAGGTCGGCGCGTTGCCGTTGATGGGATGAATAGTGGTCATCCGCTTGCGCTCAGAGCTGAACGGGACCTCACCAACGCGGGGCAGGCTGGCGCTCATCCGCTCCTTGGTGATGCCGTAATTGGCGGCCATCGCCAAGAGCGCCGTCTCGGTCGGGTCGCCCAGCAGGCGGAAGAGACCGGTTTTGGCCGACTCGCGGTCGGGATTGGAGTCGTTGCACAGGGCGGCGGCGGTCAGCAGCAGGGCTTGGGTGCGGCTGCCGGGCTGGGCGTAGGGATACGACCCATCGTGGGCGAACAGGGTCTGGCCGACGCGCGGCAGGTCGATTTCGGCCACGTTGTCTTTAGACGGATAGTTTGGCTCGTCATGCGGGTTGGCAATCTCGATGATGCGGACGCTCATCCGGTTCTGAGTCAGCGTGCCGGTCTTATCGGAGCAGATGACCGTCACCGACCCCAGCGTCTCGACAGCGGGCAGCTTGCGAATTAAGGCGCGCCGCTTGAGCATCCGCTGCGCGCCCAGCGCCAGCGCGATAGTCACAACGGCGGGCAGGCCTTCCGGCACGATGGCGACGGCCATCGCCACGCCGTTGAGGAACACCTCTTGCAGCTCGCCGCCGTTGGCGAGACCCAGCAGCGTCCCCAATGCAATGATGGCAATAGCAATCCAGAACAGGACCTTGCCCATCTCACCCATGCGGCGTTGGAGCGGGGTCTGTTCGCCCTCAACGCTCTGGATGAGCGTGGCAATCTTGCCCAGCTCGGTGTTCATGCCCGTGCCGGTGACAATCACGGTCCCGCGCCCATAGGTGACAGCCGTCCCCATGTAGGCCATGTTGTGGCGGTCGGCCAGCGGGGTGGTCGGGTTGACCAACGGCTTGGTGTCCTTCTCGACCGACAGCGATTCGCCGGTCAGCGACGCTTCCTGCACGCTGAGGTTGAAACTCTCGACCACGCGCCCGTCGGCAGGGATGATGCTCCCCGCCTCCAACAGCACCACATCGCCCGGCACGAGTTCGGCAGGCGGGATGTCTTCCTCGCGGCCAGCGCGGCGGACGCGCACGGCGGGGGCGCTCATCTTTTGCAGCGCGGCGATAGCCTGTTCAGCGCGGTACTCTTGGCTGACGCCCAACGCGGCATTGGCGACCACAATCAGCGTAATGGCGACCACGCTCTTGGCCTCGCCCAGCAGCGCCGAAATCACCGCCGCACCGATGAGAATTAGCACCAGCGGGTCGGAAAGCTGTTCAAGCAGGATTTTAAGCGGGTTCTTGACGCCGTTGTCGGTCAGCTCATTGGTGCCGTAGTGTTCGCGCCGTTTGAGGATTTCGGCGTCGCTTAGGCCGACGCTTAAATCAACCCCCTCGCGGTTGAGGACGGTCTCTTTATCGAGCAGCCATGGGATGTTGTCGTTGGGGATGGTGTTTTTGGCATGGGGCGGGGAGGCGGACGTGGTGTTGGGCGCAGGTTGACTGCTCATGGGTGATTCCTACTTCGTCTTGTGTTCTGCGGGCGTAAGGAAATGGCATCCAGCCGATAACAACCGACCGCCGGACAGGATAGCACTGTGGCGGTCGATAGGCTGGCGGTGCAAGCCATATTATGACAGTCATTCTAAACAGCAACACCTTATTTGAAGATGAGCAACCCGACAACTTATGGACAATTGCCCCCTCAATGGGGGGAATCTGAGGGTTTTGGCCAATTTTGCAAGATACCCCCAATAATGGGGGTTGGGCAGGGGTGCTGACAACGCTTTTCACCCTTAGCTCATCTCCCGACAATCGGCGCTACAGCCGCCCGTGCTATGATTGTGGAAATTTTCACATCACCTACCTGAAGGCTGGCGGTCTTATGCTCTCGTTACTGCGGTTGGGGCTGCGCGATGTGTCGCGGCGGTTCATCCAGAGTGTGCTGTTCGTGTTGGGCGTCGCGCTCGGCGTGGCGATGGTGGTCGCCATCGATGTGGCGAACGGCTCGGCCACACGCGCCTTCACCCTCAGTACGACCAGCATCACCGGCAACGCCACCCACCAAATCAGTGGCGGCCCCGGCGGCCTGCCGTCCGAGGTATTCCGCGCTGTGCGCGTGGACCTCGGCCTGCGGGACAGCGCCCCAGTGCTGACCGAGTACGTGCGCGCCGAGGCCAGTGACGAGCCGCTGCGCCTGCTGGGGGTTGACCCGTTCGCCGAGCCGCCCTTCCGCACCTACCTCAGCGAGTTCGAGGTTGAAAGCGGCACGGACGCCGACGGCCAAGCCTTTGACGCGGTGGTCGCGTTCATCGCCGAACCGGGGACGGCGCTGCTGAGCGAGACCTTAGCGGCGCGTTTGGGCGTCGGCATCGGCGGGGAGTTCACCGTGCGCGCTGGGACGGCCACCAGCCTGCTGCGCGTGGTCGGCATCCTCAAGCCGACCGACCGCGCCAGCACCCAAGCGTTGGACGACCTAATCTTGACCGACATCGCTACCGCCCAAGAGGTTTTGCGCGCCGAGGGGCGTGTGTCGCGCATCGACCTGATTTTGCCAGACGAGGGATTGGCTGAGTCTCTGGCGGACATCCGCGCCATTTTGCCCCCCGGCGCGGTGCTGCAATCGTCCAGCGACTCCGGCGGTGCGCTCTCACAAATGACTGCCGCCTTCGAGCTGAACCTGCAAGCCCTCAGCCTGCTGGCGCTGGTGGTCGGGGTGTTCCTCATCTACAACACCGTGACGTTTAACGTCGTGCAGCGGCGGGCATCGCTGGGCGTGCTGCGGGCGCTGGGCGCAACCCGTGAGCAGGTCTTCGGCAGCATCATCGGCGAGGCGGTCATCCTCGGCGCGGTCGGGACGCTGGCCGGGCTGGGCTTGGGCATCATCTTTGGGCGCGGCGCAGTCGGCTTGGTCTCGCAGACCATCAGCAACCTGTACTTTACCGTCAGCGTGCAGAGCGTGAGTGTCGAGCCGTTTACGCTGATGAAAGGCGCGCTTATTGGCCTCGCGGCCAGCATCGTGGCTGCTGCCATCCCCGCCTATGACGCGACGCGCACGCCACCCGCTGGCACGATGCGCCGCAGCGACCAAGAGGACGCTATCCGCCGCCTGCTGCCGGTCATCACGGGCGGCGCGGCGGTGCTAATTGTGGTGGGCGTGCTGCTGCTGGCACTGCCGACCACCAACCTGTTTATCAGCTTCGGCGCGCTGTTCTGTGTGGTGGTCGGCGGCGCGCTGTTCACCCCAGTGGCGCTGGTGTTCGCCATGCGCGCCCTAGAGCCGCTGCTGTCGCGGATGTTCGGGATTTTGGGGCGGATGGCCCCCCGTGCCGTCGAGCGCTCCCTCAGTCGGACAGCGGTGGCCGTCGCCGCGCTGACCATCGCCGTGAGCGTTATCGTCGGCGTCAGCGTGATGATTTCCAGCTTCCGCAGCACGGTGGCCGACTGGCTGGAGACCACCCTCGGCGCGGACATCTACATCTCCACACCGCTGATGACCGCCAACGCGGCCACCGCAGACGTAGACCCGGTGGTGGCCGACCTCATCGCTGCCGTGCCGGGGGTCGCCAGAACCGCCACCAGTCGTTCGGTGACGGTCAGCGCGCCCGACTACCCCGACCTGCCGCCGGTCAACCTACAGGCCATCGAATACGACATCTCACCCGACCGGGGCTATGTCTGGACGACCACCGACGACATTGCCGGGGCGATGGCGGGCGGCGCAGTCATCGTCAGCGAGCCGTTTGCCTTCCGCCGGGGCATCACCCCCGACTCGCGCACGATTTCGCTGCTGACCGACCGGGGCGCACGGGAGTTTGAGGTGGTCGGCGTGTTCTACGACTACACCACCGACCAAGGCCAAGTCCTCATCCTGCAATCTATCTATTACGCGCTGTGGGATGACCCCTATCTGACGGCGGTTGCCGCCTACGTCACGCCGGACGCCGACATCGCGGCGGTAGTAGACGCCATCCGCGTCAGCGTCGCCGGTTATGACCTGACCGTGCAGGCCAACCGTGAGCTGCGAACCGGCGTGTTTGAGGTGTTCGACGACACCTTCGCCATCACGGTGGCGCTGCGCCTGCTGGCGACCGTGGTCGCATTCATCGGCATTTTGAGCGCGCTGCTGGCGCTGCAACTGGAAAACACCCGCCAGTATGGGGTGATGCGCGCCACCGGCATGACCCCGTTCCAGCTCTGGCGTTTCACCCTGCTGCAAACCGGTCTGATGGGCGGGGTGGCAGGCGTGCTGGCGCTGCCCATCGGCCTCGCGCTGTCGCTGGTGCTGCTGTTTGTCATCAATGTCCGCAGTTTCGGCTGGACGATGCAGTTTTACTTCGCGCCAGAGGAATTTACGCAGGCGTTTGCGGTAGCAGTGGTCGCGGCGCTGGTGGCTGGCCTCTACCCTGCCTACCGCATGACGCGGCTGGCGGTCGCCCGCGCCCTGCGGAGCGAGTAAGACGCTCGCAGTGAACCACGGGTGACACAATCGCCCCTCTGATATAGAGGGGCGATGTTTTTTTGGGGGAGATTTAGGGCACTACTTGCCCTTCTTGTAACCGATGTGCGTCCCCGGCGGAATGACCTTATCGGGGAACGAGTCGAAGTAGCTTGGCGACAGGTCGGTGCCGAGGATGACCGAGTGGCCGACCGTGTAACCGGGCGGAATATTCGTGTTCTTGCCCACACAGCAGATGCCCAACTCGCCCATTTCGGGGATGCTGCCGACCCGCGCTCCCTTGCCGACCACCACCAGCTTATCGAGGATGGCGCGCTCGACCACCGCCCCGGCCTCGACATAGGCGTCGGTCAAGACGATGGAATCACGCACCACCGCACCCGGCCCGATAAAGACGCCGGGCGACAAAATGGAGCGCTCGACGACAGCTCCCTCACAGATGGTGCTGCCGTCGGTAATCATGCTGTCGCGGATAATCGCGCCGTTGGCGATTCGGACGGGCGGGCGCTCCTCACTCTTGGTGTGGATAATCCATGTGCGGTCGTTCAGGTTCAGGCTGGGCGGCGTCTCCAACAAATCCATGTGCGCTTCCCAGTAGCTGTCAATCGTCCCCACGTCAATCCAGTAGCCGCCGTAGGCGTAACCGAACACGCGCATATCGTTCTTAATCATCTTGGGGATGATGTTCTTGCCGAAGTCGTGTTCGCTGTTGGGGTCGTCGCGGTCTTCCAACAGCACCTTCTCCAACACGTCATAGTTGAAGACATACACACCCATGCTGGCAAGCGTGCTGGGCGGGTTCTGCGACTTCTCGACAAAATCGGTGACGCGCATGTCTTCGTCGGTCAGGCAGACGCCGAAGCGCGGCGCTTCATCCAGCGGGACTTGGATGGTGGCGATGGTGAGGTCAGCGTTTTTCTGGCGGTGATAATTCACGAACAGGTCGTAATCCATCTGGTAAATATGGTCTCCGCTGAGGATGACCACCTGCTCTGGCCGTCCCTGACGCACGAAGTTGAGGTTCTGCGTCACCGCGTCTGCCGTCCCCGCGTACCAGTCGGTATCGAAGCGCCCCTTATACGGTTGAAGGGTGTGGATGCCGCCGGTAAACGACCGGTCGAGGTCCCACGGGCGACCGAGCGCGATATGGTCATTCAAGCTGTGCGGGCGGTACTGCGTGAGCATCAGCACATCGAAGATGCCGCTGTTGACACAATTCGACAGCGTGAAATCGATGATGCGGTATTTCCCCGCGAACGGGACGGCGGGCTTGGCGCGTTTGGCGGTCAAGGTGGCGAGGCGTGTCCCCTCACCCCCAGCTAAAATGATGGCTTTGACTTTCATGAGTGCAAAATCCTCCGGTGTTTTTTAAGGGGTAAGTGGTGAGCAGAAAGGGATGAGAAAAGGCGGGGCGTGTTTTGTAGGGGTGATGCGCCCGCTGTAGGATAATCTGTGTGAAATTTTCTTGCCGCATACAAAAAGTAGATTAGGCTGAATGACAAGGTTTTCGGCTAAAGACATAGGGAACACAAGACAGCTTTAGCCAGAAACCTACGCGCCGGATTGTAACACCATGCCCTTGTTTTGTCCCATATCCAGCAAGACCTTACTATGCGGACAATTTGCCGCTGCTAGGCTTAACACCATGAGGTTATTTTCTGTGCGTAAACGCCAAAAACCCCTCAAGCGCTTGTATGTCGGATTTGAGGCAGAATTGCGGTTTTGGAAGTTCTGCCGAATCTTGAGCGCACCGAGCTTTCATCCGCTCCTGCCCTTGCTGGGACTAGACCGCCCCATTCCTGTAGCCATCCGCCCAGCGGTGATTGAAATCGCAAGATGTCTGATTATCCAAAATGAGGATCGTTACAACTCAGATGGGTGGTTTCGGCACGTCCGACCTCCCCGTAATGCGGTCTATCGCTTCACCCCTGACGTATCGCTGACCTATCATATGGGCGAAGCGGTCAAAAAAGTCGAAGCGCTGGGCGATGACGATTTTTCGCAGGCATTTTTGAGCTGTATAACACAGCGTATACCTGAGAATTTCATTAGCTACGCTTGGCGCGACTTTTTCCGGGTATGGATGAATTTTCCGCACCGCCCCAACCTATATAGGCCAGCGATTTTCTCAGCGGAAAAGCTAACGGTCTTACAGACCTTATGGCTTGGCTACTTCGAGTCCATCGCCAAGGTTAGGCTAAAGTTTCTACTGCTCGGAAACCACGTGCAAACATCCTATGAGCGCCGCCATGTGTTCGCTTACTGAGTCAGCTTGCTCCATGAAATAGAACGCCGCTTAGAGATAAAACTCATGCAAGATTTGCGCTTGCTGCTGTCGCCTGAAGATTTATCCCGGCTGCAAGAACGGCTCAATCGCTGGGCCTTAAAGGTGGGAATGCCGCCTTATCCGCTTTTATTAGACTGAATTTGCAAACACCCCCTCATGACTTCGCCATCCGATGGCGGGCGGCGGCGCTCTCGTAGAGCGCGATATACTGTCGAGCGCTGATGTCCCAACCAAAATCGACCCGCATGGCGCGCTCGACCATCCGATTCCATGTCTCACGGCGCTGGTGGTAGGTCTGGAGCGCCCAGTGGATGGTGTTGAACAGCGGGTATGGCTCTGACCACTGAAAGGTAAAGCCCGTGCCGTATTCCCCTGCCCCGTTGTCGTAGTTCTGCACCGTGTCGGCCAGCCCGCCGGTCTCGCGCACCAGCGGCAGGCTGCCGTAGCGCATGGCGAACATCTGCGACGTGCCGCACGGCTCAAAGCGGCTGGGCATCAAGAAAAGGTCAGACGCAGCGTAAATCAGGTGCGCGATGTCTTCCGAATAGGTGTTGATGAAGCGTGCCCGGTCGCCGTAGTGGTGTTGCAGGTTCCACAACCCATATTCGAGGTCGTCCTCGCCGCTGCCCAGCGCGACGAACTGGACATCATGGCCGCTGAGGATGCCACGCACCGCTGGGATGAGCAGGTCAATACCCTTCTGCCCCGTCAGGCGGCTAACGATTCCCATGAGCGGCACGTCTGAGCGCACCGGCAGGCCGAGGCGCTGTTGCAGCGCAGCCTTGTTGGCCGGGCGCAGCTCAATGAAGTTAGTGGCGTCGTAGTTCTGCTCGACCACGCGGTCGGTGGCCGGGTCCCACTCCTCCATGTCAATCCCGTTGAGGATTCCGCGCAGGTCAGGCAGCCGAGCGCGTATCAGGTCGTGCAGACCAAAGGCGTTTTCAGGGTACTGAATTTCGATGGCGTAGCGCGGGCTGACCGTGGTCACATAGTCGGCGTAGGCGATGCCCAGCGCCAGCAGGTTGTTATCCCGCCCACCCCACAGCAGTGGCTCTAGGCGCGGTGGGACGCCTGCACGGTGCAGGAACGGCCCCGCCCAATCGCCCTGATAGGCCATATTGTGCAGCGTCATCACACTCCCTACCCCGCGCCACTCCTGTTTCCAGCGCGAGGCGGTCAGCAAGAACGGGACGAGACCAGTGTGCCAGTCATGCGCGTGCAGCACGTCCGGGAACCAGCCTTCGCGCTGGCCCAGCTCCCACGCCACGGCCTGCACCACTTGGCTGAAGAAGATGAAGCGTGCGTAGTCCTGCGACACATCTTGATAGATGCTGCGCTCCTGCCCAATGTACGGCCACGCCTGTATGAAGTAGAATGGGACACCTTTGTACTCTGTCCCATAAACGTGGACATCGCTGGTGCCGCCCGCATGGTTAAATTTGAAGCTGAATTGATAGCTGATGTGATGTTTGGTGTGGGGAATCGACCCCGTACCGGGCATCAGCACGCGGGCATCGATGCCCAGCCGCCGCAGCGCCACCGGCAGCGACCCGACCACATCGGCCATCCCGCCCACCTTGGCGAACGGCGCGGCCTCGACGCTGGTGAATAAGACGTTCACCCAAGCCCCCTCACAGGAAAACCGTCGCAACGTTCACACGAACACGGCTGATTGTAGCGCGGTGCGGCGCACAAGCCAAACAAGTGCTGTGCCGTTCCCTCTAAAACAGCAGCCCCCTCCACCAAGTAAGATGGAAGGGGCTGTGTAGGTTTTGGAATGACTGGTTTCTAAGGCTCGAACTTGCCCACGCGGATGGGGGTAATCCACCAACCGTTGTAGTAAGCGTCAGCCAACGCCAGCGATGGGTTATTTTCCGCTTGGTCGCCGTTACAGTTGCTGTCGCGGACGCAGTTGGTATTCTGCCGGTCGAGACGGAAGCGCAGCATCACGAACTGCCCCTTGTAGGCCGTCAGGTTGTTGGTCCTAATCTGCCACGGGTCGAGGCCGGGATTGTTCACCCCGAAGTTGCCATTAAAGTTGGGGCCACTGAACGAGAAGTTGTAGGCGCTGAAGGCGGGCGGCGGTGACTGCTGGAGATTGTTCTGCGTCCATGTAAAGCCACCGTTGGTGCTGACCTCAAGCCGCGCCGTACTGTTGCCATCCAGTCGGTATTTGGTTTGGTACTCTAGGATGACCATCGACGGCTCGGTCATGTTGGTCAGGTCGAGGACGTTCCGCAGTACCAGCGAGGTGTTGGCATACGGGATGGCACGCACGTCCGGCACCGGGCCAGCCGACGGCTTGGGGCTGTCGCTGAACGAGAAGCGCCCGTCGGTGATGGAGAGGGTAATCACGCCGTCACCGCTGTTCTCGAAGTATTCGAGGGTGATGCGGTAGCGCCTGCCCGCCACGAAAGTGAACGAGTTTTGGTCACCGACCTCGGCACTGTTGGTCCAGCGATTGATGACGTTCCACTCAGCCACGGGGTCAACCTGCGGCACGCCGCCGACCAATTCTTCGACTTTGAGGCGCACGCCGTCGTCAGCACGGGTGCTGAAGCTGCGCGCACCGCCGGGGAAGTCTACGCCGCCCACCACAGGGGTATCGATGGTAGCGCGCATCACCAGCCGGTCGGTCCGGCTCCACCCACTGATGGGCGACCCCCCAAAGAAGCGGTAGTTGATGGCCGTCACGAGCTGCGAACGGTCGCCTGCGGCTGGGGTCGGGTTGTCGAGGAATACGTCCGTGCCAAGGAGGAAGTCACGGCTGGGGTGCAGGTTGGCGCAGTTGTTGCAGTCCCACCAGCGCACATCCCAGATGCCCAGTGAGACCGGGCCGCCGCCGCCGCCTTGGAAGACTGCGACATCCAAGCCCCACAAGCCTTCCGCCGTCCAGTTGCTAAGGTTGCGTGAACGGTCCTCGAAGATGGCTTCGTTGATGAAGGTTGTCTGTGGGTAGGGCAACCGGTGTTCCACACGGATGGCATCGACATAGATACCGTCGCGGTTGCCACTGCGGTCGAGTGCATCGCTGACGAAGCGGATACGGATGCGCTTGCCCTGCACGTTACCAGCGGTCTGATAGGCGTAGGGCGACAGGTCAACGCGCATCTGCTGCCAGCCATAGCTGTTTTCTGTGCCACCGTTGTTGCCGCGTGTCAGAACCGTCGTCCACGACGACCAACCACGCTCCTGTTCATAGCACTGGAGCAGGCCGATGCTCAGGTTACCGCAGCGTGCGTTCATGCTGTTATTGATGGTGGTCTCGGTGCGGGTATCCTCAACCGACACCTGCACCCGGAAGTAGTCATCCTGACCGAGGTGATAACGCGACCAGAAGGTCAGCATCGGGGCCTCATCATCGGCACGCACGCCGCGTAGGTCGAAGATGGGTTCCAGCTCCAACACCGAGAAGGATTCCTCACGGGTGCGCCACTCATTGTTGCCAAAGTCAGCTTGGCCGGTGGCATTGTTGCGGAAACCGGTCGGCGCGGTCTCCTGACCGTTGATCGGGCTGTCGTGGAAACTCAGGGTCCCGCCGCGTGAGGCGAAGCTGATTGAGTTCCAGTCACCGCCGAGGCGGAAGACATCGCGCCAACCCTGCCCAGTCGTCACAAAGTCAGGGTCTGCGCCGAAGCTCGGACCGTTACCCACGCCCAGCGACTGACCATTCGAGGGGTCGTTGCGGTTCTGGTTGCCCGGCCACAGCTTGAAGACTTGGTTGCTGCGGTCACGGATTTGGATGTTATCGACGAATACACCACGGGCGCTGTTGCTGCCGTCGGCGATCAGGGCGAACCGGATCATGATGTCGTCATCGCGCAGCGCATTGCCCGAGCCGACGCCCGGCGCACCGTTCCCGTCAGTCTGGAACTGGCGGAGGACAGGATAAAGGCTGACGCGGGTGAACTCCCATGAATCGCTGCGGGCTGTGCGTTCATTGGGTGAAGCAGGGTCGGTTGCCATATTGCGGCGGTACGCCCACAGCGGACGCCACGCCGTTTCATCAGTCCGCTTCCACTCGACTTGGAACCGGTCGGTGGTGTTGATGTCGCGGGTGTGGTAGAAGGCCAGCTCCGGTGCGTTAGCCGGGGTGGACTGGGTATTGGTCAGGATGATGCCGCCGTCGGCGTCCTCAATCACGCGCTTATTGGGCGTGTCATTGTAGATGTCAATCGGCCAACGCATGGTCATGTAGGTGGTTTGGTTGTTGCTGTAGTTGCTGCGCGGCGACGAGGCATACGACGCCTGCGGACCCGACGGGTTATTGGTCGCGCCGGTGTAGCCGGTCAGGTTGGTCGGCTCCCAAAGGCCGCTGTAAATCCAGAACAACTGCGGAGCGCTGCCGAGCGCGTCATCAAAGAACGGGTAATTCAGCCAGCGCGGTGCTTCCTCGCGCCCAAGCCGAATCTGGTCAATCCATACGCCGTCACGCGGGTCGGCAGTGGCATGAACCAACAGCGCGAACCGGATGCGAATCTGCGGCGGGTTGCCCGGTAAGCCGTTCAACGGGATGACCAGTTCTTGCATCGCCGGGCTGATGACCTCACCGTTGGCCGTCACCGAGCGGATAACGCCACCGGGCAGCGGCTGCCAGTTGGCCGGGCTGACGCTGTAGGGATCGGTGGTGTACTGCACTTCCCAACCCGTGCGGCTGCCGAGGTGGAAGCCATGGTAGAAGCTCAACATCGGTTGCCCCGTGTTCCCGAACGAGTCGGGATTCGGGACGCTGGCAAGGTTGATGAAGCCGTTGAACTCCAGCGAGTGGACACGCACGGCATTGAGGGCGTTACTGTTGGGTGAGTCGTTGTGGCGCTTATAGCGGGTGAAGCCCGATGACCCGTTAGGGCCATTGCCGGACACGTGGTCGGGGTCATCGACCGCCGTATCCACGCTGTCGTGCCAAGCGAGGCCGCCCGACCCAAAGCGGTTGTTGGTGACCAAACCCCAGCCTGATTCCTGACTGGCAGGGGGATTGCTGGTCCCGCCGCTGGCGATGAAGTCGAGGCGCTCACCGGTCGTGTTGAACGTCCACAGCCGGTCAGCGGTGATGAGCGTGCTGGTGCCGTCGCGGAACTCCACATCGTCAATCTGCCACTTGGTGCTGCTGTTGACCGTGCCAGTCTGCATGACGAAGCGGAAGGCGAGGTACTTGGGCGACGGGTTGGTAAAACCGACCATCAGCGGGTTGAGGTCAATGACGTTGCGCGTCCAGTTATAGTTGGCCGTGCCGCCCGTGCTGTGCGTCAGGTTGACTCGCTGCCAGTTCATGGCGGCGCGGTTGGGAACCAGTGGGTTGGCGGTGATGTTGTTGGAGACGTACTCGGCCACCTCGACCCATGCCTGTGTGCCAGCAGGCAGGTCCCACACGTCCCAAAACACCAACTCTGGACGGGTCATGGTGTCGGGGATGATGACCGTGCCGCGCCATTCGAGGTAGCACAGGGTGTTGGACGCCGAGACGCCGCCCACGTAGTCCTCGAACAGGTTGGACTCGGTGTTGGAGTCGTTCTCGTCGGCCTCGATACCCCAGTTGCAGACGAACGGCTGCCCCGATGTGACCGGACGGTCATCAGGGTTTGCGCCAGAGCCGACAATATCGACCTTCAGGCGAGCCGTACCGGTCCCATGGAAGTATTCCACGACGATAGGGTGTGTGCCGACGGGCAGGGTGGTCGTGCCGGTCCACAGTACCGGAGCGCCCTGCGTCACCCACGAATTGGTGTTTCCGTTACCATCGACCATCGCCAACAGTACGCCGTTGATGTACACGCGCACCCCGTCGTCAGCCAACACGCGGATGGCGATGGGCTGGGGGTTGTTAAAAATCTCAACCTCACGGCTAAGGCGCGCCGAGAAGTTCTGGCCGGGGCTGGCTGCTGGCACATCCTCGAAGAACTCGCCTTCGATGTCAATTTTCTGGATGCCCGAAGCAGTGGCAATGACCGCTCCGGTGGGGTTGGTGCCATTGAACACCTCAACCGTCCACGGCTCGCCGTTCAGGTTGAGGTTGCTGTCGATGCGCCACCAGTTGGGGTTGTCCGCCGTGTCGCGGAACGGCGCGTTGAAACGCACGTCACGCGGTGTAGGCGTCGGCGTACTGCTTGGGGTGGGCGAGATAGGGGTATTGGTATAGACATCGGTGAACGTGGGGCTGGGGCCAGCCGTCGGCACGTCCGTGGCAGGTGCTGGCGTGTTGGTCGCAAGGCCGCTGCTGAATGACGATGTAGAGATGGCAACCTGAGTCACCGTCCCCCAGAAGTCTTCACGACCGGGCGCATCCTCGTCGGCAATCTCCGTCTGGCGTAGCACGTCCCCGACGATGCGGTCAAACACGCCGCCAACGACTGGGGCGGTCGCGGCAAGGCCAACACCAAACGTCAGACCAATCAGGACCATAAGGAGCGCGTACTCGATCAGTGCTTGACCGCGTTCACGCCGGTGGGTAGATAACTTCCAAAGATAGGGATGCATAGGCGGCAAACCCTCGCTGAATAAACGCTTTTGTCCTTAGTTTGCAGTGTAGCGCACCGCCCCCGGTCTAGACGTGTTTTTTTTGTCGGAAAGTTGTTCGAGGTCATTGACACCGCCTTTACACACGCGACGACACCCGACACATCAACAAAAAACTCCCCCCATGCGCTCACCACATGGAGGGAAAGAAGAAATCGAAGGGGTGTTTTAAGCGGGGAGCTAAGGGCGGCCACTACCACGGCCATTCCCATTTCCGTTCCCATTCCCGCCGCCGTTGCCACGGCCATTCCCATTGCCGTTG
>JALONW010000308.1 GCA_025454725.1 Anaerolineae bacterium | reverse complement strand
TAATCCACGGGGCAAAAATCGCGCCCCCCAGCATGACCACAATCAGCACAAGGCCGAGGACACTGGCCGGATTTTTGAACAACCGACGCAGCGCCATCACGGTTGGATGACGCGCAAAGGTCGATTGACGGGTGTGAAGGGTGATAGTCGGTGTCATGCGTATCTGATCCGCGGATCGACGATGGGGTAAAGCATGTCTACGAACAAATTTAGCCCGGCGTAAATCAGCGCAAAGGTAATGACCAATCCCTGCACACTGGGGTAATCGCGTGCGCCAATCGAATCGACGAGCAGGCGTCCCATGCCGGGATAGCTGAAGATGACTTCAACCAGCAGCGTCCCACTCAGCAGGCTGGCCAGACCCGTCCCCCACACCGTAACAATGGGCAGCAGCGCGTTGGAAATGGCGTGGCGCAAAATTACGCGGCGCGGGTGCAAACCTTTACCGCGCGCCGTGCGAATATAGTCTTGATTCAGCACCTCAAGCAGGGTTGAGCGGGTGATCCGCATCAGGACAGCCATCATGCCAAAGCTGGCGGCCACAGACGGTAAAATCAGATGTTCGTCAAAACCTGCCCCGCTGACCGGCAGAAGGCGAAGCTGCAAACCGAACAAAATTTGAAGCTGAAGCCCCAGCCAAAACACCGGCACGGACACACCGATCAACGCGATTAAGCGCGCGATGTTGTCCCAGATGGAGTTTTGCGTCATGGCCGCCGTGATGCCCAGCGAAATCCCGACCGTCACAGCGATTAACATTGCGCAGATGGCCAATGCAGCGGTATGCGGAAAGGCCTGCCCAATCATATCTGAGACAGGTCGATTGGTGATAAAACTGCGCCCCAATTCGCCCTGAACGGCGTCTCTGAAAAACAGCAAAAACTGAGTGGTCAGTGGCTCATCTAAGCCGAGGCGCGCCCGCGTCGCCGCAAGGCTCTGATCATCACCACGATCCCCTTCTAGAAACTGGGCCGCGTCGCCGGGCAGCACGCGCATCAAAGCAAACGTCAGGATATAGATGCCAAGGAGGGTTGGAATAAATTGGATGAGTCGTCGGAGAAAATATTGAAGCATAGCTATCCATAGATGACACAAGAGGGACGGTGTTTGCCGTCCCTCTTGTCTGACATTCAGCTTTAAGCGATTACTGGAGGTCCATCAGCGCGAAGCGGAGTGTACCATTGTTATCAATCGGCGTGCCACCCAAGCGACTGCTGACCAAGCGGGTGAACGCGCCGTGATAGACCGGCACGATCAAAACGTTGTCCATCGCAATCTGCTCGATCTGACGGAACACTGCGTCGCGCTCTTCACCGAACGGCAGAGAAATACCCTGCGTGTAGAGGTCGCTGATCTCGCCAGCGACATCGACCGTGCCATAGCCGCAGTTCACGCGGGTGGCGGCGTTCGGCAGGAGCAGCACGACCATGTTTTCAGGATCAGGGTAGTCCATCGTCCAGCGGATGCCGCCGAGTTCCATCGTGCATTCAGTGCGGTCGGTCGTGTAGACCGTCGCCTCGGTCGAGCTGACGTTGAAGGTGATTCCGGCCTCGACCACGGTCGCGGCAACCGCATTCAGGACGCGGTTTTCGGTCTCGTTTTGGTCGGTGCGGACGGTGAGTTCGATACCGTCCGGGTAACCGGCTTCGGCCAACAGCGCGCGCGCTTCTTCAAGGTCCCGCTCGAAGGCATTATAATTCTCGTCGTAGGTGGTTAGGCCGGGGGGATACAAGCCGACCGCCGGGACGCCCTGCCCTTGCAGCACGGTGTCGATCACCAACTGACGGTTAATCGCCAGCGAAAGGGCGCGGCGGACGCGCACGTCACCCATCTTGGGGTCGTTCAAGTTGACGCGGAAATTGTAGAGCGAGAGCGTCGGGATGGTGACCAACTGCTCGTTGAGCGCTGCGTCATCACGGATGCGCGGCAGGTCGGCTTCCGGCGCAAGCGAAATGTCGAGCGATCCGGCCTCGAACTCAATCACTTGGCTAGACGCTTCAGGGATCACGCGGATGTTCACGGTCTGGACTTGCGGCGCGCCGCCCCAATAAGTCGCGTTCGCGATCAATGTTACCTGATCGTTCTGCGCCCATGACTCGACCGTGTAAGCACCCGTGCAAACTGGGCCAGTCGCAAGAAAATCTGAGCCTTCAGCCGAGCCTTCGGCGATGATGACACCGCCGGGGAGGGTGAGGCGTGTCAGGAAAGAAGTCACCGGGACATTGAGCGTCACTTGGACGGTCTGCGGGTCAATGACCTCGACACCGCTGATCTGGCCCGCCGGTGCGACGGGTTCAGGCGTCGGGGTGCCTTCTGCAACGGTTGGCGCAACTGGGCGAGCTTCGGCCCAACCGGCCACGTCGCGCAGCACCAGCGCGGCAGTATACGACGTACCAAAGGCCGGGTCGGAAAGACGGTCGAATGAATATTTTACGTCGGCGGCGTCAAGCGCGCTGCCGTCGGTGAACGTGACATCCGAGCGCAGCGTGAAGGTATAGACCAGACCATCGTCCGAGACCGTCCAGCTTTCGGCCAGTGCGGGAATGGGTTCAAGCGTCACCGGATCGTAATTGGTCAAACCTTCACAAACGTTACGAATCACGAGAAAATCATCATTGGTACGAGCGGCATGTGGGTCTAGCGTGGTAGGCTGTGACTCAGCAAAAGCGACGGTTACGACCGCATCATCCTGCGCCATGACACCGATTACACCGGTCATGAGAACACAGAACACAACAAAAGCACGAATGAACAATTTCATAGTGGGTTTCCTTTCGCGAAAACTCTCTTAGAATTTAACACAACTTGCAATAATAGCCCATACCGTTAGAAACCATTCAGGTAACGACCGGGTCGCAAAAAGGACATGTTATGAAACTAGCAATCATTGGTGGCGGCGGCGTCCGCACTCCCCGCCTGATGCCCTCTTTGGTCAAGCGCGCGGCGCGGCTTGGGCTGCGTGAGCTGTGGCTGATGGACAACGACGCGGAAAAACTGAATTTGATCGGGGGATTATGCCAGCAGATGATTGGCGACGCCCCATTTGAGATTAGGCTCACGACTGACGCGCGCGAGGCGATTAGCGGCGCGCAGCATGTGATTACCTCTATTCGCCCCGGTTTGGAGCAGGGTCGGGCGACCGACGAGCGTGTTTGCTTCAGCCACGGCGTATTGGGACAGGAAACCACCGGCGCGGCGGGTTTTGCGATGGCGATGCGGAGCGTCCCAGCAATTTTGGACTATGCGCGCATGGTCAATCAAATTGGCGCACCCAGCGCATGGATTTACAACTTCACCAATCCGGCGGGATTGGTCGCTCAGGCGCTGCACGACGCTGGCGTCGAGCGGATTATCGGCATTTGCGACAGCGCGAACGGCGCACAACACGCGGTCAGCCGGTTTTTGGGTATTCCCCTCCAGCGCGTGCGCCATACCGTCTATGGGCTGAACCATTTGTCGTGGACGAACAGCGTGCGCGTCGATCCCAACCCCGATGGCAGCGGCGGCGAGGAAGTGTTCCCCGCGCTGTTATCCGATGAGCGCTTCCGGCAGGCGACCCACATGAAAATGTTCGCGCCGGGGCTGATTGAATGGCACAAAACATTTTTCAACGAATATCTGCATTACTTTTATCATCGTGACGAGGTGCTGGCCGCTCTGCTCCAGAAAACCGAGACTCGCGGCGAGGAAACCCTGCGCCTGACGCACAGCCTACTCGACCGGCTGAGAAGCGTCCAAGGCGATGCGGAGGCCAGCCTCGCCGCCTACCGTGACGTTATGGAGGTACGCAGTCGGTCGTATATGGCGCACGCACGCGGCGGCGAAGATCGGGTCAAAATGGCACCCATCGGCGATGACGAAGAGGGTTACGCCGCGGTCGCGCTGGGCTGCGTCGAGGCGATTCAAAATCATGTCAGCCATTACACCGGCCTCAACGTCCCGAATCAGGGCGCAATCGATGGCATGGCAGAGGATGACGTGATCGAAATTGGCTGCCATATCGACGAGACCGGCATCAGGCCGGAGCGCGTCGGCACCATCCCACCAGACCAACTGCTGCTCATGCAAACCGTCAAGCGCTATGAGCGGTTAGCCTCACAGGCCATTTTACAGCGTGATCGCGGCCTAGCGGTGCAGGCGCTCACCACGCATCCGCTGATCGGGTCGTACCCGCTGGCTGAAAAATTGGTGGACGCTTTCCTCGCCGCCCACCATGACCTCGTAGGAGACTGGCATTGACCCACTACGACATCGTCATTCCCGGCCACTATTTTTGTGATTTGATTTTCACCGGCTTTCCCCATTTTCCCGCGCTGGGGAGTGAGGTCTACACACAGGGTCTGACCATCACCGTTGGCGGTGCGCTCAACACGGTGATTGCGCTGCATCGGCTGGGCGTCAAAGTTGGTTGGGTCGGCTGTGTCGGGACCGATATGTTCAGCCGCTATGTGCTTGATATAGTCGAAAAAGTGGGTCTCGATACGTCGCTCGTCAAGCGAATAGATGAGCCTTACCAGCGCGTGACGGCCTCACTATCTTACCCGCAGGATCGCGCCTTTATTACCTACGTTGACCCCGCGCCGACGGCGGTTGACCTGATTTTGGAAGTGCAAGACAACATCAGCTTTCGACACCTGCATTTCACCGGTTTTCAGCTTGATCCCCGCACACCGGATATGCTGGCAGCGATGAAAGCACGTCAAATCAATGTCTCAATGGACTGTCAGGATCGCCCGATCACGCTGGATACGTCGGGCGTGCGTGAGATTATTTCCACCCTCTCGGTGTTCATGCCCAACGCGAAAGAAGCGATGCGCCTGACTGGGACCGACTCCGTTGAGGCGGCAGGGGATGCGCTCAAATCGCTGGTGCCATCCCTCATCATCAAAGATGGCGCAAACGGCGCATTTACATGGGGTGCTGACGGGTATATACACCTGCCGCCCCTATCCGTCACGCCAGTCGATACGACTGGCGCGGGCGACGTGTTTAATGCGGGCTTTTTATGCGCCTTATTAGAAGGCAAAAACACAGCCGAGTGCTTGCGCTGGGGGAATATCTGCGGTGGCCTCTCGACACTCGGCTATGGCGGCACATCGACCGCGCCCAACCGTGCAGAGGTCGAAGTCGTGCTTAGTCAGTTGGTTTGACTTTAGAAGATAAAGGGTGAAAG
>JALONW010000307.1 GCA_025454725.1 Anaerolineae bacterium | reverse complement strand
CCCGCGAACGGCTCCCCCATGATTAACGTCTTCATCAGCTACCGGCGCGCAGACAGCCAAGAGACCACCGACCGCCTCCATGACCAGATGGGCGTGCATTTCGGGGAGGAAAACGTCTTTCAAGATGTCCTCGACATCCCATTCGGGGTCGATTTTCGGCGTTATATCCGCGACTCGGTCGCCAAGTGTCAGGTCGTGCTGGTGGTCATCGGCCCAGACTGGGCGTGCCTGCTCGACGAGCGCCGCGACTCGCCGGATGATTTTGTGCGGCTGGAGATTGAGACCGCCTTGCAACTGGGGAAGTTAGTTGTGCCGGTCACGGTGCGCGGCGCAGCCATGCCCCCGCCAGAAGCGCTCCCAGAGACCATCCGTGCGCTGTGCTGGCTGAACCGGGCAGTTGTGCGACCCAACCCAGACTTCAAACGGGACTGTGAGCGGTTGGCGCATGGCATCAAACAGGCGGTAGACGGCGCGGCCACGCTGGAACTGCCGACCGTGGCGGCGGTCGGGATGGCCGAGGCACGGGCGGCCAGCTTCGGCGCATCGGGCGGGCGCAACACCGATTGGACGCCGTTCGTCAGCACGCTGGACGGCTTCGCGCTGCCTGATATGACGTTTTGCCTCGTCCCGACCGGGGGCTTCATGATGGGCAGCAGCGCCCACAGCGACGAAAAACCACCCCATCCCCAGACCTTCAATCAGCCGTATTGGATTGCCCAAACCCCCGTTACCAACGCGCAGTGGTCGGCGGCGGTGCGGGCGGGTGCCGTCAGCCTGCCGATCGGGGAGAAGGCGCTGGCGTGGTTCCGCGACCCCACACTGGCGGGTGCGCCGGTGGTCGGTGTGACATGGGGCATGGCGCAGGGTTTCGCGGCGTGGTTGGGCACTCGGCTGCCCACCGAGCGCGAATGGGAGTACGCCGCACGCGGCATCGACGGTTGGACTTATCCGTGGGGCGACCATTTCGACGCCGGGCGAGTGGTCTATAAGCATAACAGCGGCGGCAGGCCGTGGCCGGTGGAGGGTCAGCCCGGCGGCGCGAGTTGGGTGGGGGCGCTGCACCTCGCCGGCAACGTCTGGGAGTGGACGGCCTCGGCTTATGCGCCGTATCCATACCCCACCGACGGCTCCCGCGAGGCGGTGACGGGTGCGCCGGTGCTGCGCGGCGGCTCATGGGCCAGCGACCAGCACGATACCCGTGCGGCTTTCCGCGTCAAAGGGGTGGCCGATGATTGGTTCATCAGCGTGGACGGATTCCGCTGCGCACTGTCGGTTGAGGGGTGAACTGCTGGTTACATCATCACAAGGTTGTCGCGGTGGATGGCCTCGCCGTAAGTGTACGACAGAATGTCGATAATCTTGTCGGATTTCACGCCGCAGATGCGCGAAAGGTCATCCGAATCGTAGTTGCTCAGGCCGTGGGCAATCTTGCGCCCTTCCGGGTTGACAATCATGACCGTCTCGCCGCGCTCAAAGTGGCCCAAGACGTGCGTCACGCCCACCGGCAGCAGGCTGACCTTGCGCTCGACCAGAATCTTGGCTGCGCCCGCGTCCACTTGCAGCGTGCCGTGGGGTTTATCGGTCAGCAGCCATCGCTTCTTGCTCTCTGGGAGGTCGGCGGCGGCGCGGAAGCGCGTGCCGAGGCGCTCACCGCGCACCACCCGCGCCAGCACATCTGGCTCTGCGCCGTTGGCGATGATGCAGGTCACACCAGCGCGGGTGGCGGTGTGTGCCGCCTCGATTTTCGTTATCATGCCGCCCGTGCCGAGGCGCGTCCCTGAACCACCCGCCAGCGCGTAAATCGAGTCGTCGATGCGGTCCACCTCATCGATGAGCTTGGCGTTGGGGTCTTTGCGCGGGTCGGCGGTAAACAGGCCGTGCTGGTCGGTCAGCAGCACCAGCATATCAGCGTCCACTGTGCTGGCAACCAACGCCGACAGGTTGTCGTTATCGCCCACGCGGATTTCTTTGGTGGCGATGGTGTCGTTCTCGTTGACGATGGGGATAATCCGGCGGTCGATGAGCGCCAGCATCGCATCGCGGGCGTTGAGGTAGCGCGTGCGGTGGGTCAGGTCGTCACGGGTGAGCAGCACTTGGGCGACGGCGATGCTGAAGATGTCGAACATCTCGGAGTAGAAGTGCATCAGGTGGCTTTGGCCGACGGCACTGAGCATCTGTTTGGCGGGGACGGAACGGTCGAGGGTCGGCCAGTTGAGGCGCTCGCGCCCCGCGGCTTGCGCACCGCTGGTGACGACCACCACTTGGTGGCCGATTTTGTGCAGGCGCGCCACCTGTTGGACGAACTCCAGCATCCGCGCACGGTCGAGGGCGGGTGTCCCCCCGGTCAGGCTGCTCGTGCCGATTTTGAAGACCAGACGCTGCTGGCGCTTGGCTTGCATAGTCTTACCGTTCCTGAGGTCGTGAGTGATGAGGGATGAATGATGGTGATGAGTTTAGACCATATTTGCGAATACGTCAGGGGTGGACACGATATAGAAAGAGGTCGGATAAACAATCCGACCTCTTTAATCAAAACTCACCCCTCATCACTGCCCTTATGGCGGGGGCGGGAGGGTTGGGCTGCCTGCCGCGCCGGACGGCGTGCCAATCGCACCCAACGAGGCCGGGTCAACCGTCCCTGTGACCGAGAAGGCCGGGACGTTCAGCGGCGAGGTCGCGCCGCCGGGGTTGGTCGTCCCCGGATTGGTCGTGGTCGTGCCGGGGGCGGTGGTATTGCCTTGAAGCGCGGGGTCGGGGTCGGCGGCGCAGCGGAAGCCGACAAAGCCTAAGAAGCCCGTCCCATTGGGTACGGGGGGTTCATGCATACGATGGACAGCACGGGCAAAAAATGGACGGTCTGCAAACGAACCACCGCGGATAACCCGGTCAATGCCGTTGGTGGGGCCGGTTGGATTATCGGTGTTCCCAACTTGGCTGTAGTAGGTCGCGTTGTACCAGTCCGCTGTCCACTCTGCTACATTACCGGCCATGTTTAACACGCCAAAGTCGTTAGTCGCCGTCGCGAAGCTGTTGACGTCCATGGGCGCACCCGCCGGAGTCGGGTTGCCGCTGGTGTTGGCATTGGTGGCGATGAACTCATTGCCCCACGGGTAGAGGAAGTTGGACGAGCCGCGGGCGGCGCGTTCCCATTCGGCCTCGGTCGGCAGGCGGCGTCCGAGGGCGCGGCAGTAGGAGTCCGCGCCGTACCATGTCACATACACCACCGGCGTGTTGGCGACAAAATCGAGCGTGATGTCGTAGCTGGCCGGGTCAACCCGGATATAGCTCAGATTGTTTTCATCGATTGTTTGCACGCAACGCTGTTCGCTAACTGTACCGCAGCCGTTGGTGTGGTCACGCCCTTGAGCGCGCAGGGTGTTGAGGAAGGCGATGTACTGTGCATACGTGACTTCGGTTTCCTCCATCAAGAAGGAGTCAACCGTCACCGCCCGGGCCGGGATTGAGTCTTCAGCCATAGCGGGCTGGCACGCGCCGCCTTGGTCGATGCACTGGTTGACTGCTGCGACGATTTCGGTGGTGTTGGTCCCCATCTGGAATGTGCCACCCTCAATGGGCAGCAGCGGCGAGGCGATGCTCAGGAGCTGCGAGTTCGCACCGGGGTTGGCAATCTGTGGCACGTCGAGGTCGCCGATGCCGCCGGGGGTCTCGGTTGGGGCGGGTTGGTTTGCACCTTCAGTTGCGGCGGTGGTAGCGACCGGCGCAAGCGTCTCGGTCGGGAAGACCACCGCACCCTGTGTCGGAAGGGCGCTGATGCCGCTGGTGTCGGGGGTCGCCGTCACGATGATGACCTGCGGCTCTTGCGTCGGCGCGGTGGTGGCGTTGGGGTCGGGCGTGGTCGTCACGACGAACGGGGTCTGAGTGGCGGCGTTGGCGACTGATGCGCCACCGTCACCAATTTCGAGGACGCCCAGCGTCAGACCAGCCAGCAGGATGATGGCCCCGCAGCCGAACCCGACAATCAGGCCGATAATCGTCCATTGCCATGCCCCGCCTGCACGGCGGCGGCGGTTCATATCGATACGTGTCATAACTCAATTACCTAAGCGCTTGGTTGAACACAGTGGGAGCTACGATAAAGGACAAACGCCCGGCGCGCAAGTCCGCTAGGCTGACGGTTAGCCTACACTCGCCGCCGGGGCAGGGTCGGGCGTTGGGTGGTCGGTGGGGAAGCCGTCAGCGGTGGGCGCTGGGGCTGTTGAGGTGGTTGGGCGGCCTGTGCGTTATTGCCCTGTCCGGCTAGCAGTTCCCCACGCATCCGTTCGAGGATGACCTCGTAGTTGCGGGCGTCCTCCTCCTCACGCGCCAGCTCGGCGGCGACGCGCTGGCGGCGGCTGAGTTCCTCGCGCACCTTGATGGGCGACGGCACATCACGGAATACCTTGGGCGCTTCGTCGCCGATGAGCAGTAGACTCACGTCGCCGTAGTCGAACAGCGAACGGAACAGCCCCGCCGTCACCGCCTCAATATTATGCACGCTGGAGAGCAAGATTTGGTCCTCGTTGTATTGAAGATAAAACGGCCTGCGCTCCAGCAGCGTCACCACCGTATCACCGATGATGTACAGGTCGTTGCGCCAGTCCCAGTCGGTGACCCAGAACCACACCAGCCCGACCAAGATGGCGAACACGCCGCCGATGGTCGAAATTGCCCCCGCCCCGGCGAGGAAGTCTATCGCTTGACCGAACAGCACGATGAACAGCCCGCCGAAAATAATCATCAAGGGGAGCGTGACGCCGCGCAGCCAGATGGACCAGTGGCGGCGGTAGACGGTCTCGCCACGGGTGTTGGTGAACTGCATGGTTAGGAAGCCAACCGGCCCTGCTGCCCGACCGGGGTCGGTGTTGCCCTCGCCGAAAGCCTCGCGTTCGATGTCGTCGTCCTGCATCGACGGGTCAAGCCCAGCGGCACGCTTGGCGATTTCGGATTGACGGAAAATGTAGTCTTTGATGCGCTCTGGGTGCGGCACGGTGTCCATTAGGATGTTGCCCGCCGCGCCCGCCGTGCGGATGGCGATGTCGCCGTAGCGGAGCAGGCGCGCCATCGGGTCGATAGGCGGGAGCGCGGCCTTGACCGACTGGATGCTGGCGAGGTTGACCTCTTCGGTGGCGTAGGAGAAGCGCAAAATATTCTGTTCGACGTGCAGTACGCGCTGGTCGGTAATCAGCAGC
>JALONW010000306.1 GCA_025454725.1 Anaerolineae bacterium | reverse complement strand
TTTCGGCGGTCAAAATGTCGGGGTAGCGCAAAAATCCGAGGTCTAACACGCTGATGACGTGCCGCCGCGCCCCGCGCTGGGGCGGGATGAAGTCGGGGCTGTGCAGCACGTCCAGCCGCAGGCGCGCCAGCTCAACCGACAGCGCCCAGCGTTCCAGTCGGTGATGACTGGGCGTCCACGCCTTGACGTGGCGCAGCGACGGTTCAATCGGCGTGGTCTGTTTGCGGCTTTGGATGACGGTGTAATCTGCGCTCTGTGGGTCGGCAGCGAAGGCGTGCAGCAGAGCACGGATGTAGGTGCTGGTCCCGGCGCTGCGGTAATAGGTCAGCCGGGCGTCAATGCCGATGTGTGGCTTCATGCGGGCGCTCCGGTTTTTAGAAGTGTCGGTCAAGAATAAGGTCAATCTGGCCGCCGTCGAGTAAATCGAGCATGGCCCGATTGAGGTGGTACAGCACGGCGCGGCGGTCAGCGCGCACCACCCCGGCGAGGTAGGCATCGGTCAGCGGAGCGGCGTGGGCGTCCCAGTTAGCACCAGCGAGATATGCTCGCAGCGCGGTGTGGTCGGTGATGGCGGCGTCGGCGTTGCCCGCCTGTACTGCGTCAAGCGCTTCAGCGGCGGTCGGGTAGTGGGCGACCGTCAGGCCGCGCACCCGGCGGTTCCAGCGGCGCGCCTCGGCGTCGGCACTGCTGCCATATTCCACCGCGACCACCTGCCCCGTCAAGCCCTGCCCATCAGTCAGTGGCGCACTGGCTGGGCTGACGAGGTGCAGGCCGTCGTTGAAGTATCCCCAAGTGTAGCGCGTTTCACTGGCCGGGCGCGATGGGTCTACCACCGTCGCGCCGAATGCGACATCGACTCGCCCGGTGAGGACGGCATCGTAAATTCCGTCGTAGCTGAGGGGGACAAACACCGCCCGCAAGCCCAATTCCGCCGCCAGCGCGTGACCCAAGTCCACATCGATGCCCGCATACTGCCCGGCGGTGTCCAGCGTCCCGAACGGCGGGTAGCTTGGGTCAATGCCGACGACCAGTTCGCCGCTGGGAAACACCTCAGCGGGCGGCGGGTGATGTTCTTGTCCCAGCCACCACATCACCGGCGCGGCCAGCGCAATCAGCAGCAATATCAATGTGGCGCGGGCGCGTCTCATTCGGTCTCCCCCGTGCCGTAGGCCTTTAGCGCGTGATAGATGGGCTTGAGGTCAAAATCTGGCGTGACCAACGTGTAGTAATCTGGGTAGCTGTAGGTCGGACGCGGGGTGCGGAACATCCACAGACAGACCTCGCGCGCCCACGGCCATGCTTGCGCCGCCCAGCGATACGCCCCCAGCGTGTAGTCGATGCGCTGCGCGGGGGTGACGGCCTGCGCCCAGCGCGGGTGATCGTTCCAGCCGGTTTCGGTGATGTAGACCGGCATATCGGCGTAGCCATGGTCGGCTAATACCTGCTGAATCAGTTCGGCGCGGCGGAAGTTCAGTACGTCGGGCGCGGGGTCGGCCTCTGGCGGCTGGGTGAAGCCGTAAGTATGCACGGACAGCGCGTCCATGTGCGCGCCAGCCCCCGCCTCCATCAGCGCGGTGAGATACAGCAGGTCATCCAGCGCGTGCGGGCTGCCGAGGGGTTCCAGCGTCGGGGCAAGCGCGCCGCCAAAGACCGGCACATCCGGCGCGGCGGCTTTGACCGCCGGAGAGACCGTCTCCAACAGACGGGCATAGACCAGCGGGTCAACTGGCCTAAAGCCCCACTCAAAAGACAGATTCGGCTCGTTCCAGACGATTATTCCGTCAAGGTGGTCGGCGTAGCGGGCGGCGAAACGGGCGCTGTAGGCGGCGAAATCGTCAAATGCGCTGTCGGGGAGCGTGTTCAGCGTCGAGTCGGGGTCGTCTTGCCGCGCCCAGCCGGGGACTAGCCCCATGCGGGCGATGACGCGTACACCTTGGTTGCCTGCGTGGGCGAAAATCTTGTCAGCTTGCGACCAATCGTCCGCGCCGGGGCTGCGCTCGACATACGCCCACGGGAAGAACTCGACCACCGTCCCCACGCCCATCTCGCGTAGCGCGATGAAGGTTTGCTGCATCCGGTACTCAGGAACTTCATCGATCAAGCGTGTATGTATACACAGGTGCGGGCGGACAACTTCGACCGTCTGCGGGTCGCCCAGCGGGGCGCGCATCGGCGCGGGCGCAACCTGACCGATCAGCCACAGCGCCAGTCCAGCGCGGAAAAACCATCCCAGCGCGGGGCGGGCGGCGGCGAACCATTGACGGGGGTGGAGGCGTGGGCGCATGATACGCGATGGTAGCGGGTTCGGGGGCAAGTCTCAAGGTGAAGGGTGTGTTTTGCCCCTCACCCCCTAGCCCCCTCTCCCTCGCAAGCGGGGCGAGGGGGAATGTGGCATCCCGAACCATCGCCAAAAATGCGCCCTATACCCTCATCACGCATCACTTGAACCTCATTACTAAAAAGACAAGGATGACATCCCATGCTGTTTTCGCTGAACTACTCGACTGAGATGGACGAACTGCTGCGCGAGGGCGCAATCCGGGTTGACCGGGTGAAGTGCGCCGACTGGCCGGACATGATTGAGACGGCGCGCCAGCTTGGGCCGGTGTATGTCCATTTTCCGCTGTTGGCGGGGCACGGGTTGCTAGACGAGGCGAAGCTCGACCAAGTGGCGCAGATGCGCGATGAGACCGAGACGCCTTATATCAACGTGCATATTGCGCCGCTGTTGAGTGACCTGCCCAGCGTGTCGGCTGATGCGGTGTATGACGTGGTGGTGCGCGACATCGTGCAGTTGGCCGAGCGTTTTGGCGCGGAAAATGTGATTGCCGAGAATATTCCGTTCCCAGAGGGCGAGACCAGCGCGCCGAAGCCGCTGCTGGCGTCCGACCCGCAGGTCATCACGCGCATCATTGAGGCGACGGGGGTCGGGCTGCTGTTGGACATCGGCCACGCCCGCCGCACCGCCGAACACATCGCCTTTGACCCGAAAAAGCACATCGAGCAGATGCCCGTCCACGCGCTGCGCGAGGTGCATATCACAGGGCTGGGGTATAAGCCCGACGGCCAGCGCACCGACCACATGCCGATGCGCGAGGATGACTGGGAACTGCTCGAATGGGCGATTGAGAACATCCGCGCCGGGCGCTGGGCGACGCCGTGGAGCGTGTCGTGTGAGTATGGCGGACTCGGCGCGCCGTTCAAGTGGCGCAGCGAGAAGACGGTCATCGCCCGCGAAGCCCCGCGCATGTGGTCGCTGGTGCATCCGGCGGGGTGAGGGATTAGGCGCTATGGGGCGTTGGGCGAGACCGGCGTGGGGAGGCCGACGGGGAAATCCGTCTCATCTGGGTAAAGCAATGTCCCATTGGGTTTCCATGAAATGTAAGCTGTCGCGGTATCTTGTTTCTCAATCACTTCAACCACTTGGGAAACACCGCTGGTTGGATTCCAGACAATAACCGTCCCCATGCTGCTGGCTGTTGCCAGTTGTGTGTTATCAGGACTCCATGCCAGCGCGTATACAGGGTAGGTGTGTTCCGTGAAGCGCGCAAGCTCTTGTTTGGTATCGACATCAACGACAATCACGGTTCCATCGAACATGCCATAAGCTAGGCGAGATCCTGTGTTGTCCCAAACCACCGATGTAATTTCAATCTCGTTGATTTGGGGAGAGACGAGTTCTCTCACTGTTAGCATACGATCAAAAATAAAGACGTGACCATAAAACCCTGCGGTAAGAATATACTCTCCATCTGGACTCCAAGCAGCATCGCCAATCTCACCTGCTGGATAGCGACTGATAACGGTATAACTTTCCATATCCCATGTTTGTAGGGAAAACGTAGCATAACGATTTGCTGTGACCAGCGTTCCATTGGGATGCCAGTCGAATGAGTCTACACCTCCTTCAATATCTTGAAGTCGGGTAATTTCAGTGCCAAAAACACAGCGTATATTGGTCTGATCTGTACACCAAACAATCACATTAAAGTTTCCGTCACCGCTTATGAAACGCTTGCTATCGGGCGACCAAGCAAAGTCTACGACAGGGGCGGTATGCCCCTGTAAATCGAGCAGTGTTTCGCCGGTTTGGGCGTCCCATAGGCGCAGATGAAATTCTACTGTGGCTCGGTTATAAGCCGCGCCTGCCACGATCTGCTGATCGGGACTGAGTTTAACTGTGTGATATTCGGGGATCGGGGTAGGGGTAAATAGTGCGGTCGGTGCGGACGTCGGGAGGCCTACTGGAAGTATATTTTCTCCACCGCCAAAAATTACAGTGTTACCTGCTGCATCCCAACTGATTGATGCGCTGCTGATGGGTGATCCTTCAGCCATGGGAATGGTTGTCACCAATTGTTGGCTGGCAACATTCCATACCCTTATATTACGATCCGTCGAATAACTAGCTAACTGACTGCCATTAGCGTTCCAAGACAGTGCAGTAATGACATCGCCCAAATTCTGGAATTGAACGACAACGCTGTTTTGTACAATATCCCAAATATAAATGCTGCCTTGATTTTGATTGGATTGAGGTACCCCTGTGCCAAGTGACAGTTGATTTCCGCTGGGACTCCAAGCTATGGCATATACAGGATCTTCCAAAGGACCTGAGGGACCGATATATTGCACTGTGTCACGGTCAAGTGAGGCATCAACCAGCCAAACGTAGCCCATAAAGTCAACCACCGAGAGTTGGTCACCGTTTGGGCTCCACTCTACTTTGTAGGGGTCTCCTCCGTATAACGTCTCCGTCAATTCATAAGTGTGGGCATCCCAGAGTTTAAGGGCTTGATCCTGCTGATTGACGGTTGCGATGGTCGAGCCATCGGGACTCCAATCAATATCCAGCACGTAAGGTTCGTGTGCTTCGACAGCGGCCAAAACCGTGCCGGGAGCACACTGGGCCGGGGTTTGTTGGTCAACACAGATGACATAAAAATTTGGCTCTGAACCACTGACGGCGATACGTCGGCTGTCGGGACTCCATGTCACGCCTAGCAATCGCTCGACCGGGACTTGCAACGTATAAAGCCAACAGGGTGCTGTCTGGGCTGTGTTCCAGAGCAGAGAACGTCCTAGCAGCTTGAGTTGTGGATGGGTTGGGCCACATCAATAGGCAAAGCAAGGCAAATACAGTGCGCAGCGACATGGCGACTCCTCACGGTGTGACACATGACGCTATTTGTACCGTAGTGCCGCTATTTGTTCCCGCACGAGCGGTCTACGTCTGCCCACCGACCCAAACCCCATCTCAGCGCGGGATGACCACTTGGACGAAGCTGGTCTTGCCCGCCTCGATAACCACCTCTTCGCGGAAGCGGACGCGCCCGTTGCGGTCACTGACGAACACCTCGTAGGTGTCGGCGGGCAGGTCGCCCAGCGTGAAATTTTCCTGCCAAATGGGGTCGCTGCCGACCGTCTCGGCGGCGTTGTAGCTGTAGGCGTAGCGCACGACCGCGTTACTCAGCCCGGCGCGGCGGACGCTGATGGTTCCCTCGTAGACCGGCGAACCGTCCTCATAGATCATCCGCCCGGCCAGCGTGCCATATTCGGGGTAGGGCATCAGCCATAAATCGGGGTTTCGCACCGCGCCGAAGCGCATCGGGTCGCCCACGCGGATTTCGAGGTGGAGGTGCGGGCCGAACGCAACGCCGCTGTCGCCCACACTGCCGATGCGCTCCCCAGCGGCCACACGCTGACCAATTTCCACATCGATGCGCTGCATGTGGCCATACAAGCTGTAAACCGGCAGCCCGTCCAGCGACTTCACATCGGGCCGAACAGCACGTCGATGTCCTGCCCGGCGTAGTAGACTGTCCCGTCGCCGACTGCCAGAATCTGCGCGCCGCGCCCGTTAGCGAAGTCGAGGCCGTGGTGGACGGGTAAACCACGCAGCGCGCCCATGCCGTAGGGATAGGTTCGGTCGGCGTAGTCGATTTGGTCCCGGCTGAACGGGCGGCGGAAGGCGTAGAAATCGACCGGCGCGAGCGTCGGCGTAATCGAAGGGGTCAGCGTCAGCGTCGGGGAGGGGGTGCGGCTGGGCGTCAGGGTTTCGGTCGGCGTATTGGACGGCGTGAGCGTCTGGGTCGGGGTGTTGGTCGGCGTTGGTGTGCGGCTGGGGACGGCGGTGGTCGGGACAGCCGTCGCCAGCGCGACCGCGCCCTGCGTGGCCGGGAGGGTGGCGCGCACGGCCACCGCAGACGGCGCGGGCTGGCAGGCGGCCAACAGCGCCATCAGGACGAGCAAGAGAGGAAAACGGTACATGGGGGTCATCTGGGGCTGCTTACTCACTCAAACGGAATGGGGCGGTAATCGCCAGTCTGCGCGCCGAGGCGCTGCTCCAATATCAGCCCGCCCACACTGACGGGTAAACCAAGCGAGGCGAGCGCGGCATCGGTCAGCGCCTGCTGCGGCACGAGTCCGACGAGTTCGCTGTGGGTGACGACTGCGCCGAGTTTGGCGGCCTCACGTCGGACGGCTTCTAGCGCGGGATACAGGCCGGTCACGCGGAAATCGGTCAGGTTCATCGAGACCTGAGCCTGTCCATTGACCAACAAGCCGAGTGCGCGTAGTTTGGGCAATCCGCCGCCGGATTCGCGCACCGTCCGGGCGATGTACTGCGCGATTTCGACATTATCGGTGTCGAGATAGGCGTTAAAGGCAATCAGCGGTTGGCGTGCGCCGATGGTGACCGCGCCCGCCGTCCCTAGCCGGTTGGGGCCGTAATCTGGGGCGCGAGTCGGGTCAGTTTGGATGGTGTCGCGCAGCAGCTCGAACGGGTCGCGGCGCACCTGCGGCAGGGTCTGACGGTCAGGGCGCTGGGCGGCAGCATCATACAAATAGACCGGGATTCCCAGCGACTCACCGACCCGCTGGCCGACGCGGTGAGCGAGGGCCGCACAGTCGGCCAGCGTCGCGTCGCGCAGCGGGATAAACGGCACGACATCTGCCGCGCCGATGCGCGGGTGCTGGCCGCTGTGTTCGGTCAGGTCGATGCGCTGGGCGGCCTCCGCGATGCCCCGGTAAGCGGCTTCGGCCACCACTTCGGGCGCGCCGACGAAGGTCACGACCGTTCGATTGTGGTCGGCGTCGCTGCTGGTATCCAGCACTGCCGCGCCCGCCGACCGGATGGCCTCAACGATGGCGGCGATGACTTCAGGCCGCCGCCCCTCGCTGAAGTTTGGCACACATTCGATGAGCGCGGGCATGGTCTAGCGTTCGCCGCCGTCGTCATCGACGAAACCGGGTTTGACCTGCGTCGCGGGCGCGTCCAGCGGGTTATCGAGCAGGCGCTGGAGCGTGTCCTCGCGCAGTTCACGGTTGTTCAGCCGGTCGAACAATACTGGGTTAGCGGCGCGGTCTACGGCGTAGCGCCAGCGCCCGCCGCCAATTTCGCGCAGCAGTGACCGGCAGTTATCGCACTTGACGAGGTGGCGCGTGTTCGGGATACCGAGGCTGCGCTCGGTGCGCGACTCGACAATTAACGACCCCTCGCGGCAGATGGGGCAGGTGTCGATGACGAACCCATTGGTGTAGCGCTTGGCTCCAGCAGCGCCGCGCAGGTATGCCACCAGATAACCGATGATTCCCAGCACAATCACTCCGGCGGCTATAGCCTCCGGCGCGATACCGAACCCGCCCGGCGCGTCGGAGTCGGGTGCGAGCGTGACCGGCGTCGGCTCGGCGGGGAGGTCGGTCGGCGCGGGCAGCGGCGTTACGGTGATGACCGCCGCGACCTGCGTCCCGTCGCTGGTCGGTTGCTCGGTGGGTGTCTCACTGGCGCTTTCAGTCGGCGACTCGGTGGGTTCATCCGTCGGTGATTGGGTGGCCGTTTCGGTCGGGATAGGTGTCTCGGACGGTGATTCCGTGGCCGTCGCTGTGGCGGTCGGCTCATCCGTCGGTGTCTCGGACGGCGATTCGGTCAGCGTGGCAGTTGGTTCTGGGGTTTCGCTCGGTGCTTCGGTCACAGTCTCCGACGGCGCGACCGTGGCGGCCACCAGCGGCGCGGCACTGGTTACACGTGTGTCGGTCGGCGCGTCTGTTACGGTGGGTTCGTCGGTCGGTGTGTTGGTGGCTGTGGGTTCATCAGTCGCGGTCGGTTCATCCGTCGGCGTATTCGACGGGGTTTCAGTGGCTGTAGGCTCGTCGGTGGACGTGCTGCTTGCGGTGGGTTCAGGTGTCGATGTGTTGGTTGACGTTGGCTCGTCGGTGGCCGTCGGCGTTTGAGTTGAAGTCGGCTCGTCGGTAGCCGTCGGCGTATCCGTCGCGGTGGCCGTGTGGGTCGGCGTCGGCGTGTCTGATGGGGTAATCGAGGCGGTCGGCGTGCGCGACGGGGTAAAGGTCAGCGTCGGGGTCAGCCGGTTTTCGTTGAGGACGGGCAGTTCTTCGAGGTCTTCAAACCAGACGCCGAGGTCACGGCGAATCCACGCGAAACCGTCTTCTTCACCGAAGCGGATGAGAATCCATGTCGTGTCCTCGTTGCGCCCAAACGCTTCGAGGGTGTCGCCGGGGTAGAGCTGACCGAGCCGCAGATAGGTGCGACCCGGCCCAGCGCGCACGTAAGCGCTGACCGCGCTGACGGCGATATAGTTGGCGTCGGGCGTGCCGGTCGGGAAGAACGGCGTATTGGTCAAAATAGAGGGAGTAGGGGTGATGTTGGCGGCCAAGACCGGCAGCGCGTCAATGTTGGTCGCCCAAAACGCGAGGTCACGCCTCAGCCAGCCGAATCCCCGATTATAGCGAATCAGCACCCAGCCGCCGTCCTCGCTGATGTTGACCGGGACGAGGGGGAAACCCGCTGTCACCTGACCGACCGGCACGGACGACTCGCCCGGCGCACCCCGGACGAAGGCGTCCGCCACCAGCAGGGTGTTGCGCGCTGGCGTAAAGGTCGCGGTCGGGGTAGGGGGGACTTCTTCTTGCGCGGTGAGCAGCATCAGGCTGGCTTGCAGCCCCAGCACCAGCAGCAGCACCGCCGCGATTGACCATCTTTTCAAGGTATGCCGTCCCTCGGCTCGTTGTTAGGTCGGGTGGGCGTTAAGCGTGCAATCTTAACACGGTAGCCTACCCCACGTCCATCACCCGCCGGTCACGGTGAAGTCGAGTGGGAGAATCACCGGGAAACCGTCGGCATACACGATGACGCGCCAGCGTCCGGGGTCGATGCGCGCCCGACTGGAGTCGAGGCTGAACCATAAGCATTGATAGGAACTGTTTTCTGGCGCTGTCCAACCGTCAGAATAGACCAACTCCCCATCGCGTGACCATTCGATGGTCATATTTGTCCCAGCGGCGATGTTGTAAAGAACTATTGTGGCATACATGCGCTGACCCGGCGAGAATTCTAGGCGGCGGACGGTGATACAGCCGCTGCTGTCCACCGCGTCGGTCATGCCGGTGGCAGCGTAGAGGGTTATTCCCTGAACGCTGGACGGCAGGCTGGCCAGCTCTATCGAGTCGTCTTCAATCAGCACTAGCGTGGGAGTGACCACGGCTTGCAGCGTGCCGACGAGCTGGCGATTGACCCCAAACAGCGCCGCGCTCTCGGTGGCGGCGGCGGCGACCTCAGCAGCGGTGGTGGCCTGCTCCTGCACGGCAGTGACGGCCAGCGCCGCGATTTCGGTCTGGTAGGCGGTGTTTTCGGACACCTGTGTACCGGGGATGTCTACTTGCTCAAATGCTCGGCACGCGCTGAGGATGAGCGTCAGGGCGAGGAGGAGGGGGATATATGTGAATGTTCGGCGCATAGATTTCTGGTTGGATGTGCTTTAGGGGATGTTTGAGTGCCATTCTACCAAAAAATATCGGCGCCTCTGGCTTTCAGGTATGGATACCCGGAAAAGTGCGTGGGTGTTTGGTCAGTCTCACCAAAAACGGCGCCCTTGCGCCACCGCGTCCTCATGGTTGTGCGCTTTGACCGGCAAATCGGCCAACTGCGCCGCCCAAGATGGTAAAACCTCATAAGCCCGCTGCTCGTCACGTGTCGCTATACTGCCCAAACGTTGGTTATTTCTGCCAACACCATTGGCTTCATCCCCATAGCGGACAAACCCTCTTGATGGACAGCGCCCCCCGCCCAACTGGACTCAATCCCGTCATCTCCGCCCTTAGAGGGTGGGGATTGCCGCTGACCGTGGTAGGCGCGCTGGTGATTGGGGTGATCTCTGGACTGCTGCTGGTGTTTGGCGCTGACCCAGTGGCCGCGTTCGGTGCGATGTGGGTTGGGGCGTTTGGGACCGAGAACGCCACCGCCGAAACACTGGTCAAGGCCACGCCGATTTTGTTCGTCGCCATTGGGGTGAGTTTGGCCTTCCGCAGCGGCGTGACCAACATCGGCGGCGAGGGACAGATGATGATGGGCGCGCTGGCGGGGACGGCGGTCACGCTTCAGATTGGCGAAAGCCTCGGCGGGTGGGTGATTCCGGTTGGGCTGGTGGCTGGTTTC
>JALONW010000305.1 GCA_025454725.1 Anaerolineae bacterium | reverse complement strand
TGGCGACTTTTTGATGACCCGACAAGTGATTTTTGCTTGCTGTTCCCGCTGGAACCTCGTTCATACTCAGCCCACCCAGCCCAAGCCGATGCGCCCGCGTCCAGTGTCCACGCTGATGATTTCGACCTCAATCACATCCCCGACCGACAGCACCGTCCCACGCGGGACTTGGCTGCGATGCAGCAGGCCGTCTTGTTTGACGCCAATATCGACGAATGCGCCGAAATCGACCACGTTCCGCACCGTGCCGCTGAGGACCATCCCTTGTTGCAGCGCCTCCATCGACAATACGTCGCGGCGCAGCAGCGGGGCGGGCAGGTCCTCACGCGGGTCGCGCCCCGGGCGCACCAACTGCTCGAAGATGTCCGTTAGGGTTGGGACACCTGTCCCCAGCTCATCTGCCAGTGTGTCCAACGGCTGACGCTGGCGCAGCGCCTTGAGCGCGGCTTCCCGGTCAGCGGGCGGCGTGTCGAGGGTAATCCCGGCGCGCTGCATGACCGCCTCGGCGATGGGGTAGCTTTCGGGGTGGATGGCGCTGGCGTCCAGTGGATTCTTACTATCGCGGATGCGCAGGAAGCCCGCCGCCTGCTCATAAGCTTTCGGCCCCAGACTCGCCACTTTCTTGAGCGCCTCGCGTTGATTGAAAACTCCGCTGGTGTCGCGGTGCTGGACGATTCGCTCGGCCAGTTTTGGCCCGATGCCCGCAACGTGCGAAAGCAGCGCCGCTGAGGCGGTATTCAAGTCTACACCCACGCGGTTGACGACCGTCTCGACCACGCCGTCCAGTTTATCGGATAGGTGCTTTTGGTTGACGTCGTGCTGGTACAGCCCAATCCCGATGGCCTTCGGTTCAATTTTGACCAATTCGGCCAGCGGGTCGAGGACGCGCCGCGCAATCGAGACCGCCCCGCGCAGAGTCACGTCAAGCTGAGGCAGTTCGGCCCGCGCCAACGGGCTGGCGCTATAGACACTCGCCCCGGCCTCGTTGACCATCAGATAATTGAGGCGGTCATCGCTGGCAGTCAGCTCGGCGACCAGTTGTTCGGTCTCTCGTGAGGCTGTCCCGTTGCCGATGGCGATGAGGGTCACGCCGTGTTGGTCAATCAGGCGGCGCAGCGTCGCCAGCGCCTCTGACCAGCGGCGCTGCGGTTCGTGCGGATAGATGTTATCCGTCGCCAGCACCTTGCCTGTCGCGTCGATGACCGCCAGCTTACAGCCGGTGCGGAAGGCCGGGTCAACGCCCAATACAACGCGATTTGCCAGCGGCGGCTGACTGAGCAGGCCACGCAGATTGGTGGCGAACACGTCAATCGCGTGCCGTTCGGCCAACTCGGTCAGATGAGCACGCACATCACGCTCAATGGCGGGCAGCAGCAAGCGTTTGGCCGCGTCGGCAATCGCCATGGTGAGCTGTTCAGCCAGCGGGGAGCGCGCATCGGGGCGGTACACATCATGGATGGGCGACAGCCAATCGCGCTCGGCCAGCTCCAGCTTCACGCGCAAGACCTTTTCGGTCTCGCCTCGGTTAATGGCGAGAATTTGATACGGCTGAATGCGGTCGAGCCGCCCGTTGTAGGCGTAGTAGGTCTCGTAGACCTTTTTCTCGTCCACGGCGTCTTTGATTTTTTCGCTGGTCAGCGCCCCCCATTTGAGCGCCTTCTCGCGCACGGCACCGCGCACCTGCGGGTTGTCGCTGAGGGTTTCGGCGGCGATGTCGCGTGCGCCCGCCCAAGCGTCCAGCGCGGTCGGCACGTCTTCGGAGAGGTAGCTTTCGGCCAGCTCATCTAAGGTCTTGCGGGGTCGCGCCTGCGACAAAATCATGTCAGCGAGGCCTTCCAGCCCCTTTTCGCGGGCGATGCTGGCGCGCGTGCGGCGCTTGGGTCGGTACGGCTGATAGAGGTCTTCAAGCGCGGTGAGCGTGGTGGCCGCCGCGAATTGGGCGCGCAGTTCGTCAGTCAGCTTGCCCTGTTCGGCTACTGATTCGAGGATGGTCTCGCGGCGTTCATCGAGGGCGCGCAGCTGACCGAGACTTTCCATAAGCTGGCGGAGCTGTTCATCGTCGAGGCCGCCGGTAGCTTCTTTGCGGTAACGGGCGATGAAGGGGAGAGTGTTGCCCGCGTCCAGCAGGTCGATGGCGGCGCTGACCTGTGCGGGTCGAACCCCCAGCAGGCGGGCGATGTGGTCGGCATGTGCGGGCATGGGCGCGGTTTCCTGTTTGATTGAGGCAGACATCTCGCCCATCTTAGCGCATTTTGGTGCAGATGGCGCAAGTTATGGCGTGGGTCTGATGGGTGCGTTACACTCCCTGCAAAATACAGGTCTGCGGGGAGTAAATACAATGAAACGGTTGATACTTGGGCTGATGCTGGTGTTTTTGCTGGTCGGGGTTCTGCCCACAGCGGCGCAGGATGCGACTCCTCAGCCGCTCGCCTCCCCGACACCGGATGTCGTCGCTACGGCTCAGGAGCTGGTCGAACGAGCAGAGGCGGTGCAAGACCAGACGCTCAACAGTATCAACTCTTTTATGGCATCAATCCAAGTTCTGTCCGGCATTTTGGGTATCGTTTTTGCTGTGATTGCTTATGTGAATTTCCGCCAGACCTCAGAAATTTCTCACTGGATTTCAGAATTACCCCAGCGGATTAAGGATGAAATCAATCCATTTGCGCGCTCACTTTCGCTGACCCAGCTTGGTTTGCGCCAAGTGGATATGGGGAATTATATGACTGCCTCAGAGATTTTCCGCGAGGCCAATAAACTAAACCCGAATAACCCTGTCATCCGCTATTTTACCGGCGATTTGTATCTACGCATTGGTAACATCCGGGAGGGGAAGCGCAACCTCAAGTTTGCGATTGAGAACGGTGATTCGCCCTCGGCCAAAGCCTCCTACGCCTATGCGCTTCGGCTGGAAGGCGATCAAAATGAAATGATACGCAATAAACGTTATCAGCAGGCAAAAAATATTTCCTAGAGGTCTTCCAAGATCACAGAGATTTGCTCGACATCAGCGGTGAATCTGCTTTTGGTGCACTAGCCGGTCTTTTTAAGCGTCAGGGAAATTACAAGGGTGCTGCGAAGTATTATGAGCATTGTCTATCCATATCGCCGCGCAGCTCCTACGCCGCGAACAACCTCGGCCTGCTTTACTACCGTTGGGGCGAACGGATTGGGCTTAAACCTGAAGAAGCGCTTGAAAAGGCGCGTGAATATTTCCAACAGTCGAAAGCAAACGCGCTCTATGCAGTGAAGTTGTCTTCTGCCGACTATTGGCGCTTTTTCGACCTGATTACGGCGGGTACTGTGCTAAACGAACCGTTTGACGACATTGAAGGCCACATCACGCAAGTCTTCAACCGTAAGCCGCTCAAGACCGATGTGGACAAGCTGTTGGGCGGCCTTGAGGAATTGGAAAAAGCGCCGAATCCACCCAAATACATTGACCGAGTGATTACTGAGGTCAAACAGCGGGCGGGTATGAGTTAGTAAAACCCAAAACGCCCCCACTTCTCGACAAAATCACAGCCGGGAGGTGGGGGCGTTTAGCCGTAAAGGTGATGCCTATTCCTCGACGGCCTCAGCCTCGGCGCGCAGGGCTTCGACTTCTTCGCAGGTGTACCAGACTTCCTCGGCGGGGACTTGCACCACCTCGGTCATGATCGGGTAGCCGTATTCGCTGTCCTGTGTCGAGATGCCGATGTAATCCGGCGCGTTCGCCATGTGGTCGCAGGCGCGGATGGTCAGCTCGCCGCGCAGCGAGGTGAAGGTCAAGTCATCGAAGGCCGCCGCCACGGCGTCGCCGTCGGTCGTCCCGGCCAGCTCAACTGCCGCCTTGAGCGCATACACCGCGTCGTAGACCAAGATGCCCCAGTCCGACGGGTACTCACCGTCCATCAATTCGAGGTGCTTCTCGATGAAGGCATCCATCTGCGGCGTGTCGATGGCGTAGAACGGGGCGCGGCTGAAGCCATACACACCGTCCGGCAGCTCATCACCCACCGCCTTGAGGAAGTCGGTATCGAGCAGCGCGACCAAAGCCGAATCTTCCAGCAAGCCCAGCGGCGCGGCCTGCTGCACAAAGGTGACCAGTTGGTCGCCCCACAGCGTCGTATAGACCGCTTCCGGGGCGACGGCCTGCACCGCGCTGATGAACGGCGTGAGGTCACGCTCACCGAGTGCCGGCCACTGCTCGGTCAGGAAGCTGGCTTCCTCGTTGAGCGCGAGGGTCTCGACGCTGAACCCGGCGAACAGGTCGCGACCATAGGCGTAGTCGGGGCCAATGCCCGCCCACTGCGTATAGCCCAACTCATTCATGTAGCGGGCAGCGGCGTGCCCTTCCATATAGGTGTTGGGGATGACCTGCACGACGTAGGGGTGTCCCTGCGTGGTGGTCAGCGCATACGAGGCCGAGGTGTGGAAGGCGATGGGAATCTTGTATTCCTCAGCCACAGCAGTGACGGCCAGCGCGACACTGCTGCTGGTTGGGCCGAGCAAGAGTTCAACGCCGTCTTCCAGAATCATCTGGCGGGCAAGGGTCGCGCCGACATCGGGGCGCAGTTGGGCGTCACGCACGATGTATTCGATACCCTTGTCCTCAAAATCGCCGAGGTTTGAGATTGGTGGCTTTCTTGGCTCAAAACAACCGAGTCCACCAGCAATGGCAATTACTGGGGCCAAATGTTTTGTACCACGTGAAGTAGTTAGAATAAACTTTCCATCATCTGTTTTTTCAATCGATTCTGCGCGCTCACCGAGCGTAAAGCCCGGTTTAAAGGGAGCAGCTTGTTTCATCAAGTTCTCGATCAAATCACCAGCGAGCACCTCAGGAAAACCTGGAATATCGTAAATCGGTTTCTTTGGATAAATTTCTGTCAACTGTCCTCCTGCTTGGGGAAGTGCATCCACCAGGTGGCAACGGAGTTTTAAAAGTCCAGCCTCAAAAACGGTGAAAAGCCCTACCGGACCTGCTCCGATAATGAGGATATCTGTTTCTATCATGTCAGCCAATTGAATCGTATTATTTTGGATGTAAAAGTAAGAGAATCAAAGTGCAAGGCGCAGTGATTTCTATCATTTCCACAAACAAGAAGTAATGAGAAATGTTCTGTTATTGTTCAAGTTCGAAGTTAACTGCCTCAACTGCTTTGATTTCAGGCACAGCAGCACGAATAGCGCCTTCAACACCCGCTTTCAT
>JALONW010000304.1 GCA_025454725.1 Anaerolineae bacterium | reverse complement strand
TTGTCGCAGCCAACTGCTGTTCGTCAATAAAAATGGGCTGACCCGTGCTGGCGACACGCCTCGACACCCTTATAATCGCTTCGGCGTAAGCCTGATAGGAGGTATCCATCTCGGTAGGGCGCTTGCCGATAAACGCCTCGGCCTCAAGCCCAAAAAAATCGGCGGCGGCTTGGTTGATGATGACTACCCGCCCCTCAAGGTCAAGCGTGAAAATGAGATCGGTCTGGAGGTCGAGGAGCTGGCGCAGGAATGACTGCCCCTTGAGCGAGGCCTCAGCGCGCTCGCGCTGGCTGATGGCCTGCCGCACGCTTTGGAGCATGAAGTTGCCCATAATCGCCAGCTTCTGGACAACCGGGTGGCTGCTGCTGGTGCGGAGCGTGAGGCCAAAATCCCCGCTGACGACTTGGCCGAGCGCGTCGGCCAGACGGTTCACCTCGTCCAGCTCACCACCAAATTGGGTAATGGATTTCAAGCGCTCTGGCGGCAGTGTGCCGAGCTTATCGAAGTCGGGCTTCTGGGTGGGTGGGGTGGTCATGGCGCAGCCTAACCCTTCTTACCCAAGTACCGGATGTGAATCTCGCACTCGTGGTCGCCCCGCTTTAGGCAGTTCGGCTCCGTCACCTCGATGGTCTCATTGAAGTGGTCAGCTACCCACTGGGCAAGGCTGCGGTAGAAGGTGCAGAGCTGGTTGGACGACTGGTAGTGCATGACGGTGTGGTTGGCAAATTCTTCCAACCGGAACTTCTCGTTGACCTTCTGGCGCTCCGCCTCGGTGTTGAACGACGATGCCAGCGTGTTGTGGATGCGCGGCTGGCGGGTAATGATGTCGCGGGCGGTCATCGCGCCGGTGATGAATCCGCTGTACATGCTGGTCAGCGCGACGCCGGAATAGTGTCCAAACGCCCAAATCAGCGCTTCTTCGTCCAGTTGGGTGATGTCCATCGCGGCCTTGAGGTTGGTCTTCCACTGAGTATCGGGGTAATAAACATCGCCCCGGAAGTCTTGCCCTTCGGTGGCTGTAGCAGCGCGCATCTTGGCCTCGGCCTCGCTGCCCCAGTGGTCATGCACGAACTCAAACAGTAAGCGGTCAATCATGCCAATCATGGCCGGTAAACATCCAATCGGTACTGAGTTGTCGAAATGTACTTTAATAAGGATAAAGCCAATGCTGTCAAAGTGAGGTTAGTAAAATCAAATTTATTGTGTTTTATTATGAACAGTACAATTAAAAGTGATGCAATACAAAGAGAAACACACATAACAAATTGATTGACAAGTAAAAAATCTTGGCTTATAATTCATTTCATCTCATTACAAAAATAGATTTGAATTAAATTATGCGTTATGCACAATGCTTTCTTGAGTAGTGGCCTTGGAATAAACAGAGTGCCTCACCCAACAACAGCGGGATTGTAGTGTATCAGATTAAAGGGGCAAACAATGGCTAAGGTTCTCATCGTCGAAGACAGTGACGATTTGCAGTTTATTTTCTCGTGGGTCTTCAAGTCTAAAGGCCACGCGGTCGAAGTCATATCGAATGGTAAGGATGCGCTGCGCTACCTTGAGTACGCCACGCCGGATGTGTTGGTGTTGGACATCAACCTACCCGGCGCTTCGGGGCTGGACATCGCCCGCTATGCGCGCAGTCAAGACCGTTTCGAGCGCAGCAACCTCATCTTCGTGACCGGCAACCAGATGTACCAGAGTTCACCGGAAAGCGAACTGGCCGACCTGTTCCTGCTCAAGCCGGTTGACCCACTCATGTTGGTGACGATGACTGACCGCCTGTTGACCCGCCAGTACGCGCAAAAAGTGGTCTAATCGGCGCTTAGGCGAACACACGACGGGGCGGCTGGTAGACTACTGGCCGCCCCGTTTCGCGTGAGGGATTTTTTGCAAGCTGCTAAATTTGTGTTATGCTTCTGGCTTGTGACCTATTTGTAACCACACCTCATTTGATTTTTATCCATTGTCGCGCTATCTTTAAGATAGTAATACGTATTATCCCTTTTAAGGCCATCCTTTGTTATGATTCGCCGCCGCGTCACCCAAAAAGAAATCGCAAAATCGGTCGGTGTGTCCCAGACCACCGTCTCGCTCATCCTCGCTGGGGACGAAAGCCTGAGCGTGAGCAAGGAGACCCGTGAGCGCGTGCTGAAGGCCGCCCACACGCTGGGGTATGTGCCGCAGGCCGCCGCCCGTGCGCTGGTCAACGGGCGCTCCAACACCCTCACGCTGATATTGTTCGACCCGCATGTGCAGGTCTTCCGCGACCCCTACATCCCCAACGTCCTGACCGGCATTACGGAGGTAGCGGGCGGTTTGGGCTTCCGGCTGCTGGTCGAACGGGTACATGACCCCAGCGAGACTGGCATTCTGCGTGACCTGCTCAAAAGCGGCGAGGCGGCAGGCGCAATTTTGGTCAACTGCCGCGTCCCCAACCAGACCATCGCCGCGCTGCACCGCGAAGGCTACCCCATTCTGCTGCTCGACACCCACGACTCACACGGCCTGCCGATGGTCGGAATTGACCACATCACCGGCGTGCAGCAGGCTGCGCAACATCTCATGTCGTTGGGACACCAGCGCATCGGCTGTATCCCCTACGCGCCGCTGGACCACGCCCACATCGTCTCGCGCTACGAAGTTTTCATCGACACGCTGCGCGCCGCTGGCGTAATCGTCCCACAGGAGTATGTCGTCAACGGACGTTTCGACCCCGAAACCGGCGAGGCGGCCATGCGCCAACTGCTGTCCCTCCCTACCCCGCCAACTGCCGTCTTTGCCATGAACGACCTGATGGCGCTGGGCGCGCTGCGGGCGTGTTCGGCGTGCGGCGTGCGCGTCCCACAGGATGTCGCGCTGGTCGGTTACGACGATATGCGCTTCGCCGAGTTCACCCACCCGGCGCTGACCACCATCCGCGCCCCAGAGGTCGCGCTCGGCCAGCGGGCCGCCGAAGTTTTGCTCACCCTTTTAGACAGCCAGCCAACCACACCGCCCATCGAGCGCTTGGGGACAGAGCTGGTCATCCGGGAGTCCTGCGGCGGCGCGTAGGCCACCCAGCGCCGCCATTTTTTTGATGCTGATTGGGTAATACGCATTAAGGAGCTACAGAAGCCATGCCGAACATCGCTTTTATCGGGGCGGGCAGCACTGTCTTTACCAAAAATCTGCTGGGTGACATCCTCGGTTTCCCAGAGCTGGCCAACAGCCACATCCGGCTGATGGACATCGACGGGGAGCGCCTCAAGACCTCCGAGGTCGTGGCACGCAAGGTCGCGCAGGCGCTGGGCGCAAACCCGACCATCACCGCCACCACCGACCGGCGCGCCGCGCTGGACGGGGCGGACTACGTGATTTGCATGATTCAGGTGGCAGGCTACAAGCCCGGCACCGAGGTCGATTTCGTCATCCCCAAGCGCTACGGCCTGCGCCAGACCATCGCCGACACGCTGGGCATTGGTGGCATCATGCGCGGCCTGCGGACGATTCCTGTCCTGCTGGACATCGCTAAGGACATGGAAGAACTCTGCCCGAACGCGCTGTTTTTGAACTACGTCAACCCGATGTGTATCAACCAGTGGGCATTGAGCCGGGGCAGCAAGATTGCGACCGTCGGCTTATGCCACAGCGTGCCGCACACCGCCCACGAACTCAGCCTCGACATCGGTGTGCCGGACAGCGACATCAACTATCTGGTGGCGGGCATCAACCACATGGCCTTCTACCTCAAGTTTGAACATAAGCACACCGGCGAAGACCTCTACCCCCTCATCCACAAGGTAGTCGCCGATAACCGCGTCCCACAGTGGAACCAAGTCCGCTACGATATGTTCAAGCGCTTGGGCTACTTCGTCACTGAGTCGAGCGAGCATTTTAGCGAATATGTGCCGTGGTTCATCAAGCGTGACCGTCCTGACCTGATTGAGCAGTTCAACATCCCGCTGGACGAGTACATCCGCCGCTGCGAGGTACAGATTCAGGGGTGGGAGGCTCTGCGCGAGGAGTTGGAAGACAAGGACGCGCCGCTGCACGTCGAGCGCAGCGTGGAGTATGGTTCGCTCATCATCCACAGCATGGAGACGGGCATCCCCCGCGTCATCTATGGCAACGTCGCCAATAAGGGGATTATCGACAACCTGCCGGACGGCTGCTGTGTCGAAGTGCCGTGTCTGGTCGATAAGAACGGCATCCAGCCGACCAAAATCGGCGCGCTCCCACCGCACCTCGCCGCCCTGATGCAGACCAACATCAACGTGCAGAACCTGACGGTCGAGGCGGCACTGACCGGCAAGCGCGAACACATCTACCACGCCGCCATGCTCGACCCCCATACAGCGGCGGAGCTGTCACTCGACCAAATTTGGTCGCTGGTCGATGATTTAATCGAAGCCCACGGCGATTGGCTGCCGACGTATCGTTGACCGTTTTTGGCTGTAGGGGCGCAGCACGCTGCGCCTTTACGGTAAAAAAACATCCAAACACGGCACAACTCTACCCACCCTGCCAGCGTACAACGTTATAGGATGTATACTATCACGGATAGATATGTATGGTTGCGCGGGCTTGGACAACGATTATTTTGTGGCTGTCTACGCTGGGATTTTCCTTCGTTTTGCTGATGACCCTTACAAGGATGAGTCAGCGGCAGATTGGCGTCGGTTTTCATGAGCTGCCTCCCGGAGTGGACGGTCAGCCAGAACTGCTGGAGTACCCCCTGTACGAGTGGTATACCGAGTACCCGCCGGACAGTTACATGCTGTTGGTCGTGAGTGTGATTATGCTTTTGATTTTGGTTAACGTGTTTGCAACTTACTTTGTTTGGCGCGGGGCGATTCTCCCCGGCCAAGATGAAACGAAGTCAGAAACCCGCAAAAGGACGGCGAATCAGCGGCGAAGCCCCGATTCCAAAACCAAGCGCGATACAGAGGACGACAATGAATATATTTCGTCCGATGACGGCGAATTCATGACACTCGAAGAGCTTCAGCGCCGCCAAAGCCGGTAAATTTTCGGGCGCGCCAACCCACTATCTCGGCGCGCCCAGTTTTAATCTCACTCCCCTAAGTGAACGACGTTCAGGCGACTGGTATCGAATGAGCAAGGAAGTCCACCGCCTGCACCATCACCGCCGTAAGACCGCGTATAGGCGAATCCGCTGCTGTCAGGCAGCCACGAAACATCGACCAAACTTAGACGG
>JALONW010000303.1 GCA_025454725.1 Anaerolineae bacterium | reverse complement strand
CAGCGCGTCGCCATCGGGCGCAGCATCGTGCGCAACCCCAAGGTCTTCCTCTTCGACGAGCCGCTCTCCAACCTGGACGCCAAGCTGCGCGTCCAGACCCGCGCCGAGATCAGCAAGCTGTGGCAGCGGCTGGGCACCACCTTCATCTATGTGACCCACGACCAGGTGGAGGCCATGACCATGGCCAGCCGCATCGCCGTGATGAAGGATGGCATCCTGCAGCAGGTCGATACGCCCACGCAGCTGTACGACCATCCCAACAACGTCTTTGTCGCCGGCTTCATCGGCAGCCCGTCGATGAACTTCTTCGACGCGACCCTTGTCAAGCGCGACGGCCAGCTCGTGGTCGATACCGGCGTCTACCAAATTCCCGTCCCCGCCGCCAAGGTCGATATGTTCGACAAACACGCGGGCAAGAAGATTATCCTCGGCCTACGCCCAGAGGACATCCACGACGCGGACTACCAGCCGTTCGGCATCACTCCGGCCAAGATTGAAGCCAGCGTGGAAGTCGTCGAGCAGATGGGTAACGAGATGATTGTCTATCTCGAAGAGAAGTCTAAGAGCTTCGTCGCCCGCACTGACCCGCGCACCAAGGCTCACATCGGCAACCGCATGGGCTTCGTCGTCAACACCGACAACATGCACATGTTCGACGCCGAAAGCAAGCTCTCGCTGGCGACGCTGGTCTAACCCATCGTCCAAAAACACAACATAAAAGCGGGCGACCTCATGTAGGTCGCCCGCTTTTCATTTCTACTCTACATATTGAGCGTAAGGCCAGCCCTTTCGAGTCTCAACCTCATCACCCATCACTGACTACTCAGTACTTCGTTTAGCCGACCAGCACCGGGCGGAACTTATACCCGTAGACAATCATGCCGCGTGTGCCTTCCGTGGTCAGCTTGCGCGTGACCATCTCCACCGCGTCGCCGATGTTCAGCGCACCATCCACATCCGTGATTTGCGCTGTCACCATCGGCCCACCGTTAAGCTGTATCAGCCCAACGATATACGGCGCTTGCTCATCATAACCGGCGGGTGCTTCGGTAATCACCGTGTAGCTGTACAGCGTCCCACGCTGCCCCAGCGACACCCGCGAGGTATCAGTCTGTCCCAATGGCTCAATAGCGGCCATGTAAAAAGTTGCCTCCTTAAGCGGCGACGACTTGCCGCTCGGCCTGCTTCTCGGCCTTGATGTCGCTCTGGGCGGCCTGAACGACCTCAGCAGCAGCCTCAATATTGACCGGGCGCGCCTGAACCGACTTCGTATTGTTGATGTTGTAACCCTCAAGGCGGTAGCGGTTCGCGTTCAGACGCCAGTGACGTGAAATCTGCATGATGGTTTTACACTCCGTAGTCTTTACAGCCACCCAACATGATTACAGGATAGGCGTAAGAGCCTCTCAAAACCTCTCACGAGAGGCTCTCACCCTCTCAGAGTCTCTCAGTCTAGCCGCCGCAGAATATGGGTCACTGCAGTGCTGCCAAACCCGCCCACCGACTGGATAAGCGCCGTATGAGCGCCTTCCACCTGATGCTTACCAGCTTCACCGCGCAGGTGCAAGCACGCTTCGACCGCTTGATACACACCCGTCGCACCGACGGGGTTTCCACGCGCCTTCAGACCTCCAAACGTGCTGATGGGCATCCGTCCACCAGCGCGCAGGTTTTCGCCCGCGTTAGCCGCCAGCGTCCAACCTTGACCACGCTCTGCCAAGCCTATCGCTTCCAGCGCCAGCGTTGTCAGGATGGTATACCCGTCGTGCAATTCCATCACCTGAACGTCATTCAGTGACACCTCTGCCTGCGCCAAAGCCTTCCCTGCCGACTCTGCGACAGCGCGCAGGTACAGCACGTTCTCGCGCTCGTGCAGCGTCATCCGGTCGGTTGCCACCGCGCTTCCAGCAATCAAAACCGCAGGTTTCGCCAGCGTCCGCGCATAATCTGCCGACACCAACACGACCGCCGCCGCACCATCGGCGTCGGGTGCGCCGTCGAACAGATTCACGGGGTCAGCCACCATCGGCGCTTTGGCAAATCCGCCCGGCTTAATCTGGTTCTGGTACATTGCGTGGCGATTGCCTTTAGCGTTAGCATGGGCGTTGATGCTAAAGCCCTCAAACGCATCCAGACCAACGCCGTACTCGTACATATACCGACGCATCACCAAACCCGCCTGCGCGGGCTGTGTCAACCCATGCACGGCCTCATAGTCTGCGTCCAGCGCGACGTTACGCGCCATCACTCGCGTCCCAGCGATGCTGTCAGTCGATTTTTCGACACCGACCACCACGACTACATCCAAGACGCCGGACGCCACTGCCAGATACCCAGCACGCAGCGCAGCGCCACCAGAGGCATCCGCCGCTTCAACCGTCCACGCCTCAACCGCGCCGAGGTTAGCGTAGTCTGCAATCAGCGCGCCGAGCTGTGTCTGGCTACTGAACGATGCGCCAAACGCGTTCCCCACCACCAGTGCATCCACTGTGTTGACACCGGCATCGGCCAATGCCGCGTGAACGGCCTCAGCACCCAACTCGCGTAGGCTCTGTCCCCAATGTTCGCCGACGACTGTCTGCCCAATCCCAATAATCGCTACGTCACGCATCGTCCACCTTAGTCCTTCAGCTTGCCGCGATAACGGCAGTAGGTCGCATAATCAATCACGGTGCGGCGGTTGATATAGTCCCGCGTCGAGGGTGCACGGTTGCGCGCCGCCTCAATCCGGTCGGTCACCACCAAGTCAAACGAGTCCGACCCCGCGCCGCTGCCATAGCTCACCATCAAGATGCGGTCGCCCGGCTTGGCGATGTCGAGAATGGCCGTCAACCCGGTCATGCATGAACCAGAGTAAACATTGCCGATTTCGCCAGCCAGCAAACCGGGCTTAATTTGCTCATCGTTGAAGCCCAGCATCTGTGCCGCCCGCGACGGGAACTTGACGTTCGGCTGGTGGAACACCGCGTAGGTGTAATCACTGGCCTGCGTCCCCATCATCTCCATCAGTGCTCGCGCCGAACTCAGCGTGTGATTGAAGTAGGCAGGCTCACCGGTAAAGCGGTCGCCGTGGCTGGGATATGTCTCGCCCGACCGACGCCAGAAATCCGGCGTATCGGTCACGAAGCTGTAGCTTCCTTGATAGACTGCTACCGACTCATCCGCTGGGCCGATGAGGAACGCCGCACCGCCAGATGCCGCCGTATATTCCAGCGCATCACCGGGGCGCCCCTGTGCCGTGTCCATACCGATGCTCAGGGTGTAGGTATTCATCCCACTCCCGACCATACCAATCGACGCCTGCACAGCTTCTGTACCAGCCTTACACGCAAATTCCCAGTCCGCCGCTTGGATGTGCGGTGATGTCCCGATGCTCTCAGCCACAATTGTGCTGGTCGGTTTGACCGCATACGGATGGCTCTCGCTTCCCACCCACACTGCGCGGATGAGGCGCGGGTCAATTGCTGCACGGGCCACCGCGTTACGCGCCGCCTCAATCGACATCGTAGTCACATCTTCGTCCAGCCCAGCAACCGCTTTTTCCTTAACCGGACTGCCGCCAAGGCCGTTCGTCCAGATGCGTGACACCTCCGTGCCCGGCAGGCGGTAACGGGGTACATACGCCCCGTACCCCACAATCCCGACCTTCTGGATGGGCTGCATCAGCAGCGAATCCCGCTGGTTTGCCAAATGTCCGTCGCTGCTCATCGTTTATCCTGCTCCGTTTCGTTGAGTTGCTTCACAAGGGCTGTCGCCCGTTCTAACCGGATGTTGTTCTCGCGGATGAGGGTGTCAACAATGAGCGGAACCATCTCAACCGTGGCGCCCGCTGCCATTGCAATCTGACGGGCATGCATCCGCATATGTCCCTTCTGGATGCCCTCCCCCGCCAGCGCTTTGACCGCCGCGAAGTTCTGCGCCAGCCCGACCGCGACAATGACTTCTGCCAATTCCTGCGCCGAAGTCACACCAAGGATATCCAGCGCCAACTGAGCTACTGGATGCACTCGCGTCGCCCCGCCGACAATCCCCACCGCCAGCGGCAGCTCGATTTCAGCGTACAAGTCACCGGCCTCATTCTGTCGGAAGGTCGAGAGGCTAGTATAGGCGCCGCGACGTGCGGCAAAGGCGTGAGCGCCAGCTTCGACCGCCCGCCAGTCGTTCCCAGTCGCCATGACCACCGCGTCAATACCGTTCATGACGCCTTTGTTGTGCGTCGCGGCACGGTACGGGTCAACTTCAGCGAACACCGACGCTTCGACAATGGCTTTGATGACCGCATAGCCGTCTTTATTTTCAGTCTCCAGCGCGGACGCAGGCACAATACCCCACGCCTTAGCCTTCCGGCGATCAGTGAGGTTGCTCAAAATACGCAGGTGCGTCCGACCGCCCGAAATCTCTGCTACATCCGGCGCGATGTATTCAACCGCTGTATTGATGGCATTTGCGCCCATTGCATCCCGCGTATCCATCAACAGATGGACGATGACCATCGGCCCGACTTCGGTATCTTCAAAGACCCGTATTTCAAGGTCAATGACGCCGCCACCGCGTTTGAGGATACTCCCGCTGACCTCATTCGCCTTTGCGATGAGCATCGCTTTCACAGTGTCAAGTCGCTGCACTGCCCCAATCAAATCCGGGACATCCAAGACCTGAATCTGGCCAATCATCACCGGCGCGTCGCTGCTGGTATGGAAGCCGCCGCCCTCGCGGAACAATTTTGCGGCGTGGCTGGCTGCCGCAATCACTGATGGCTCCTCAATCACCATGGGCACCAAGTAATCACGCTGGTTAATCAGGAAATTGGTGGCAATCCCCAACGGCAGACTGTAAATGCCAACAGCGTTTTCGACCATGCTGTCGGCTTGCTCTACCCGCAGATTTCCGTCCAACACCTCACCCACCGAACGCCCAGACCCCACCCATGTCTGGATGACATCCCGCCGTTCCTGTAGGCTGCGTTTATAGAATTTTGAAAGTTGAGAGTTGTGTGTATCATTCATACCCCTAATTTAGGTGTCCATCCCTTCCAAAAGCTATCATTTGGTGTGTGTTTAATGACTATGCGAATTTTACAGCTTGCTCTAAATCCCCTTTTATCTCTCAAATCAAATCTCTATAAACGGGGTATATCTTATCCGCCAAGAAAAATGACTTCTTGTTTTTCGGGGGTTAAAATGACTATGCGAAAAAATTAACAAACACATCAATGCTTAC
>JALONW010000302.1 GCA_025454725.1 Anaerolineae bacterium | reverse complement strand
GGCGAATAATCCGATGGTTAGGACGAGCGCGATGATGAAGATGAACCACGCTTGGGTGGCTCCATAGCCCATGTCGGAGAAGGTGAAGGCCGTCTTGTATAGGTGCATATTGAAGAAGTAGGCCGACCCGTTCGGGTTGCCCGTCCCACGGGTAACGACGTAGGGGACAACGAAGTACTGCATGATGCCGATGACCGACAGCACGAGGTTGTAGAAAATCACCGGCGAAATCATCGGGAGGGTGATACTGCGGAACTTGGTGAACGGACCAGCGCCATCCACGTCGGCAGCCTCGTACAGCTCGGTCGGGACGCCCTGCATGGTCGCCAGCATGGTGAGCATGGCGTTACCGACGCCCCACACCCCTATGAGGAGGAAGGCAAATAAGATACTGCCCTCGTCCTGTAACCAGTTGGGCGGGTTTTCGATGCCCATGCCGCGCAGGACGCGGTTGAGCCACCCCGTTTGGCCGTTGAGGAAGGCCTGCCAGATGAAGATACCCGAAATGGCTGGGACCATGTAGGGCATGTAATAGAGTGGACGCCAGAGCGTCTTGCCCCACAGATTCTTCGAGTTGAGCAGGGCAGCCATCCCTAATGGGAGCAGGATGCCAACTGGCACAGCGATAATCGCAAACTTGACCGTGACCCAGAACGCACCGACGGCGATGGGGTCATTGAACAGCTTAATCCAGTTGTCGAGGCCGATGAAGCGCATCGGCGCATTGCTGGCTAGCGAGAATTCAGTGAAGGTGAAAATCAATGAAACAAAAATAGGGATGGCGGTAAATATGGCAAACCCGATGAGCCACGGGGAGAGAAATATCCACCCCCAGACACGCTGCTGTTGGGCGAGGTTGCTGCGCTTGGGTTTCTCGTCTGGATTGGGCTGTGAGAAGGGAGCCGCACGGGAGTGGTCGGCTGCTGACATGGGGTTGGTCTCCTCCATCTATTACAAAAAGGGTGAATACGGTAGATTTTTTCTGGTTGAAAAAACCATCTGACAGCGCTAAGAAGGGCATCCAAAGGCGGGGCAGGCCGCAGGTGGGGAAAAACCAGCGGGGAGACCGGGAGACGGTCTCCCCGCTGGCGTGGTGCAGGTGGCGTTTAGCCGAATGTTACTCGGTGACTTCGCCGATGATGCCTTGGAGGTCAGCCTCGAGGCGGTCGATCTCGGCGTTCAGGTCAATGCTCGCGCCGCCGTCGCTCTCGATGAGCGAGAGGAACGAGAATTCGCGGTCATAGGCTTGGCTGTAGTTCGGGACGTTCGACTCGTGGTGGACCGTACCGGGGTTGGCGTAGGCCAAGCTCGCACCGGCGACCGACCAGTTGATCTCCAACGGGTAGCGGGTGCTGATCGACTCGACCCAAGCGTCCTGCGCGGCGGGCAGCGCGGGGAACGCACCGTAAGCCGTGGCGAGGGTGGGGGCGGCGGTGTCAACCAAGTAGGTTAGGACTTGGAAGGCAGCGTCCTTGTTGGGCGAGGCATCGACGATACGGAAGGTGTCGGCGTCCATCGCGACGTGCTGCTCACCGTCGAACGAGGCCGGGACCGGAGCGATGTTCCAGTTGAAGCTACCGACGCTGCTGTCGAGGCAGCAAGTGTACCACAGCGGGACAATCGAGATGGCGAGGTTGCCGGAGGCGAAACCACTGGGCTGAAGGACTTCGCTGGCGGCAGCGGTCGCGTTCGGGGCGGTGTAGTCCGTCCAAATGCGGTCCCAATACCACTGGCTGGCTTCACGCCACTCGTCGGGGATGGTGACGGTGTTGGTCTCGATGTCGTAGAAGGTGGCGGGCTGGAGGTTGGTCCAGATCAGGCGGATACGCGCCCACTGGAAGTTGACACCGTACTGCTCAATGGCGGTCGAGTCGAAGTCTTCGCTGGTGGCGTCGTTGCCGTTGGCATCGACGGTCAGGATCTTGGCGATTTCGGCGACGGTGTTGTAGTCCCACGCGACTTCCTCACCATCGAGGACATAGGGTGCGCCAAACTCGGCGGGCGGGTACTCAAGGCCAGCCTCGTCGAACAGGTCGGTGTTGTAGTAAGTAACGGCGGGATAGACGGCGAACGGCAGGCCGCCCAAGGTGCCATCGGCGTTGCGGTACAGCTCGACCAGCGCTTCGTCGAAGACGCTGATGTCGTAACCGGCGTTCTCAATCAGCGGCTCAACGTCGGCCCACTGGTCAGCGAACGAGTTGGAACCTGCCACACCGACTGGCCCAACGATGTCGGGGGGGGTGCCAGCGGCCAACAGGGTGCTGAGGGTGTCGCGGGCGGTTTCGTTGCTGGCGGCGATGCTCAGGACCAGCTCGATTTCGCTCTGGCTGGCGTTGAAGTCAGCGACGACCTGCTCTTGGATGGCAATTTGTTCGGCGTTGGTGCCGGTGCCGAGGCCGACGAACCATGTGACAGTGACGCGCTCTTGGGCGGCCACTGGCATCACCGCACCAATCACCAAAGCGGTGACCAGCACGAGCATGACGGAGAATAGGGATTTTCTGGACATTATCTTCGTTCCTTCTATCTTAACTAAGCGTAGAACAGACTTGCATTGTGTTGAGGGTAATTTTGGTGGTGATGTTAAGGTTCGGGGGACACCTCCTTGCAGTTGCTGTGCGCTTCTTAAAGGCGAGGTTGTCTGTGGTTTCGCACCGCACGGACAGGCGGATAACGAACGTGATTTGGGTATGGTAGTTCAACCCTGTTCAACTATACTGGGAGCGCTCCCATAAGTCAACACTTAAATTTTTTGACCGGAATTTAATCTGCGACACACTTTTATGCCATGAAAGGGACTATACAGCGCTTTAGTTCATTATACAAATGAGAAATTTCATTTTGTTCATTGAACACGTATAATCAAAGCAAGATATATCGACCCAACAAGAGGGTGGCGGTAGAGTACGTCAGAAAGGGCGTAATACGCATCATGAATGAGAGACCAACCCTCCGAGATGTAGCACTACGGGCTGGGGTGTCGCTTGGAACCGCATCCAACGTCTTGAACAAAAGAGTGAACGTTTCAGAAGAAGCGCGTGAACGGGTGCTGGCCGCTGCAGTGGCACTGGGCTACCAGCACCAAGGCCGCGCCGCGCCGCAGTCGGGTCATGGTCTGGCGGTGGTGGGGGCCATCGGCAAGGTCGATAACGGCGAGGTGATGACGGTCAACCCGTTTTACTCGCATGTGCTGGCGGGAATCGAGCGCGAGTGCCAGCGGGTAGGGGCGAGTCTGATGCTGGCGAATATTGAAGTTGATACCATGAACCGTCCGGCAGTGATGCCGCCGATGCTGACCGACCGACAGGTGGACGGCGTGCTGGTGGTTGGGACGTTCCTGCGCGACACCATCAAGCTGATTGGTCGGCAGGTCGATAAACCGGTGGTCTTGATTGACGCCTACGCGCCGGGCAGTCGCTTCGACAGTGTGTTGACCGACAACATCAACGGGGCATTTACGGCGGTCGATTACCTCATCAAGCAGGGACACCGTCACATTGGGCTGATTGGCAGCGCACCGGACGGCTACCCCAGCATCCGAGAGCGTCGTAAGGGGTATCTGCGTGCCCTCAAACACCACCGCATCGCGCAGTCGTATATTGAGGACGGACTGCTGAATCGGGGGACGGGCTACCACGCGACGATTGCGCTGCTGCGCCGGTCGCCGGAGGTAACAGCGATTTTTGCGTGCAATGATGAGGTCTCGCTGGGGGTGCTGAACGCGGCGCGGGACATGGGGTTGTCTGTGCCGCGTGACCTGTCGGTGGTCGGCTTCGATGACATCGACCTCGCGCAGAAGTTCAGCCCCCAGCTCACAACTATGCGGGTCGATAAGATGCTGCTGGGGATGTTGGCGGTGCGTCAGCTTAAAGAACGCTATGAAAACCCGGCTTATCCGCCGCTGACCACACTGGTCGGGGCGCAGTTGGTCGAGCGTGATACGGTCTGCCCGCCGCGTAAATGAGGGTAACAGGCGGCGGGGTGGATGCGTCTGTTAGAGTAGGTTTGCATGATAATTAGCCCAAACGGCAAAGGTAGATGGGAACGATGCAGCTTCACGGTATTCACCATGTGACGGCGGTCACGCGCAACGCCAGCAAGAACCTGAAGTTTTACACCGAGGTGCTTGGCCTGCGTTTGGTCAAGAAGACGGTCAACCAAGACGACGTTTCGGCCTACCACCTGTTCTATGCCGACAAGCTGGGGACGCCCGGCACGGACATGACCTTCTTTGACTGGCCGCAGACCCCGCCCGACTTGCGCGGGACGGACAGCATTGTCACTACGCTGTTTCGGGTGAACGGGCGCGCCGCGCTGGACTATTGGGTGGCGCGTCTGGACGCCAATCACCTGACCCACCACGGGATTGAGACCTTCAATGGTCGTGAGCGCGTGCGCTTCTATGACCCAGAGGGCCAGCGACTGGCGCTAGTCGATGACGGCGGCGCGCCGTTCGAGGGAGAAGCATGGGACGGGTCGGATGTCCCCGCCGAATACGCTATTCGCGGCTTCTTTGCCGTGGCGCTGTCAGTCCCCAACCTCGCTAATACCGAGATTGTGCTGGGGCAGATTCTGGGGATGACCAAAGCCGACGAGTTCGCGCACCCAGAGCAGCCTGACCAGCGCGTCGCCATCTTTGAGATGGACGGCGGCGGCCCCGGTAAGGAAGTCCACGTCTATGAGCAGCCCAAGTTGGCGCGGGCGCGGCTGGGACATGGCGGCGTCCATCACGTCGCGTTCCGGCTGACGGACGAGACCGAGCAGATGGCATGGGAGCGCCGGTTGGCTCAAATCGGCCTGCCGACTTCTGGGCAGGTGGACCGCTTCTATTTCAAATCACTGTACTTCCGCATCTCTGGCGGCATCTTGTTCGAGCTGGCGACCGACGGCCCCGGTTTCCATGCGGATGAGAGCCTAGAGACGTTGGGCGAGCGTTTGGCGCTGCCGCCGTTCCTAGAGCCACACCGTGTCGAGATTGAGGCGGGTCTCAAGCCGCTGTAACGCGCCTATTCCTCGCGGCGGGCGCTGACAAAGCGCTCCCACATGGCCTCGAAGTCCGCTCCGCCAATGACCGATGGGTCTGGCGGGGCGGGCAGAGTGGCCGGTCGGGTGTGGCGGTATTCCTCGAACGCTTTCTGGATGAAATAAGTCATTTCGGCGGCGTCCACCGACGCACTGAGGCGCAGACCGCCCCATGCCAGCGCAAACATGCAGACCAGTATGGTTATGGT
>JALONW010000301.1 GCA_025454725.1 Anaerolineae bacterium | reverse complement strand
CCACACCGGTTTCAGCCAAGTGCTGACAGCGGAGCATCTGGCCGACTTTGCCGAGATGGCCGATATTGAGTTCTTGCACATCAATCACGCGACCACCATTCCGGCGTTCAAAAACGAACTGCGCTGGAACGAGCTGTATTACATGGCGTCGGCGCGGCGCTAGGCCGCTTTTATCCGCCAGCGAACAGATAACTTTCCCCGCCGCTGAACCTCAGCGGCGGGGTTGTTGTGTGTGAATCAGAACATGCGTTTGCTAAAAATGGCGTTTGTTTGGTACAGTGAAAAAAACCTATAAAATACGCACGAGGCATCATGAACAACCACCGCATTTACACGATGAGTTTTGCGCGGGTCTACCCGGAATACGTCAAAAAGGCCGAGAAAAAAGGCCGGACCAAAGCCGAAGTTGATGCAATCATTGGTTGGCTGACCGGCTACAGCCAAGCCGAGCTAGAATCCGTGTTAGAAAAAGGGACGGATTTTGAGACCTTCTTCCAACAAGCGCCCCAGATGAACCCCGTCCGCAGCTTGATTAAGGGCGTCATCTGCGGCGTGCGCGTCGAGGACATCGAAGAACCGACCATGCGCGAAATTCGCTACCTCGACAAGTTGGTGGATGAGCTGGCGAAAGGCAAGGCGATGGAGAAAATCCTGCGGTAGGCATAGCGTAAAATCTCCCCCAAAACCAGAGACGGTGGAATGTTCCGCCGTCTTTTTTTGTCGTGGTTTGGAAGGCATGTCTCACATCTTGAGTTAAGAAACGATGCAGAAACGGTGCGTCCCTATACTACGTTTTGTTGCGTAGAAACACATCTCGTAACAACCCGTTCGCACCGTTTCTGTTTGACCAAGGAGTGATGCCATGCAGACCAGTATGCAGTTGCCCGCGTTGTGCTGTAAATGTGGTGAAAAACCGCCGACCTCCCGCCAGACCATTAAGGACAGCCGTTCAGGTGTCAGCGTGCTGACGCTGCTCACGATGTTTATCGGGATGCGCGTCAACTACAACGAGTCCGTCGAGTATGATGTGCCTCTGTGCGCCGACTGCGACGGCAAGATTAAGCGCCGTAAGGTGGTCGGCCTGCTGGTCATGGCGCTGGGGATTATGGTTGCCATCGGTGGGATCGCTTGGCTTTTCATCAGCTACACCACGCTGGCAGGTGCGCCGTTGGACGCCAACTACATGGCGCAGTACCAAGGCCTACTTCCAACCATGATCCCCATCTTGGCCGGTTTCCTCATCGCGTGGATTGGGAAGATGATCCGCAAGCCCAAGCTCGCCAGTTGGAACAACCGGGGCTTCCGCTTCAAGAACAAGGCTTACCATAAGGCCTTCGCCGAGCTGAACCCCACGATGGCGCGCTAAGGCACTGCGCTTGCAGACGGTCAAAGCGCTATACTCTAAACTCTGTATCGGAGTGACCCGTAGAGGGGGTAGGGTATGGCGCAAGCGCCGGTTCATGGGTTCCAGTGGGTGCCGCCCGGCGGTGGCGAGACGCTGGTGAGTGGGATTATGGGGAAAATCAGCAGTGCCAGCACAGGCGGGGCGTACACCGTCTTAGAGCTGACACTGCCGCCGGGCGGCGGTGCGCCGCTGCACACCCATCACCGGGAGGACGAGATTTTTCACATCGTCGAGGGGGTGTGTGAGGTGACGGTAGACGGGCAGGCGCATCGCGCTGAGGTTGGGGCGGTGGTTGTTCTACCCAAGCACAAACCGCACGCCTTCCGCAATCCCGGCGACACGCCCTCCCGGATTTTGATTACCGCCGTGCCGGGTGGCCTTGACGAGTATTTTACGGCGCTGGCGCAAATCCGCGCCGATGACCCGACCGCGCAGGCACAGGTTCAGGCCATCAACGCCCGCTATGAGATTATCTTCTGAGCGCTCAGGCCAGCGATTGGCGGAAACGCTCGTTGGGGTAAAACGGCAGGCTGAGTGAGCCGCGCATGTAGCTGCACATGGTGTCCACATCGTAGCCGCCCATCCAGAACGACAGCGGCCACTCCATCGACGCGCCGATTTCCCCGTTGAGCTGGTTCTTACGGTCTTCGACGAGGTGCTGGCCGTTAATCGAGAAGGCATACGACGCCTGCATCCCCAAGAACTGCTGACCGGCCAATACGATGCCAACCATGGTTTGGTCTTTGTCGATGGAGCCGATGCGCTGTTCCAGCCCCAGAATCTTGAGCTTATTCTTGGGGCTTTTCTTTTTGAGCAGCGCATCGCGCAGCTTGATGAGGTCTAGGCGGCGCTGCTGGCGGTAGCGCTCATAGTTGACCGCGCCGGTCGCCTCGGCCACCTCGGTCGATTGCAGGGCGGGGACGTTGCTACGCCGCTTGAGCAGCACTGGGTCGGTGTAGACATCGTAAATGGTCAGGTCGGGGCGGGTCACGTCCCACAGGTCGCGGCGCTGGATGACGATGCCGTCCTTGCTGATGTTCAGCACGAACGGGTCAATCGGCGCGTTCCACGCCTCCTCAGTCAAGATGAGGTTGTGCTGGTAGTATTCGGGGCCGTCCAGCAGGTCAACCGCCGCGCCGATGAGGGGGTAGTCGGTCAGGTTGGTGACTGCGCCGGTCGCGGTGTTCTGGTACGAGACCGATTTGACGAACACGCCGAAATCTTTGTCACGTGGGTAGCGGATGGCGACCGGGTTTTGCAGGCGTATCTTACGGTCGAGGTCGGGTTCGTCCGGCGTGGCGAAGGTCGGCCCGCTGATGCCGCGCTTTTCGTCGCTGGGGTCGGGGTCGGTGGCGAAGCGGCACTGTGTCCAACCTTCAAAATTCACAATCAACATATTGGGAATATCCTCTACAGCGCCAGATATTGGGCAAATTTGCGGCGGACAAGTTCAATGTTCTGGGCGATGTAGCCCAAGCGCTCCGGCACGTCCGGCAGCTTGGCGACCTCGGCGGCGGCCAAGGCCAATTCTTCCATGCGCCCCAAAATGACCGTCCATGCGGCTTGACGGTGCGGCAGGAAGCCGAGGTCATTCTCGTACTCGAAGCTCGGCCCCGCCGTGAAGCCGTCGCCTTTTTCGCTGAACGGCATCGTCGTCAAAATTTCCGACAGCGGGCGGATGACCATCGTCATCATCGGGAAGAAAGCCGCGTAGCGCAGGCCGTTCAGCTCCTCTTGCGACTCGTCGGTGTGGGCATAAAACCGGATGAGGATTTGCAGCATCAGCGCATAGGCGTCGTTGAACAAATCCAGCACGCGGCGAGTGGTTGGGTTGGTGACGATGTTGCCGCCGGTGGTGTCGCGGGGCTGGTCGAGCAGCGGGTTGGGCATGACCTTGCGCGCTGGCTCAAACTTAGGGTCTTTGGCCTTCATCACCTGTAGGTCGTTCAGCACGTCCAAGAAGCGGTAGTAATGCGATTCTTTGTCGTCGCTGTGCGTGCCTTCGCCCTGCTCGATGATGGTGTCGATGGCCTTGACCGCTGACTCACGGTCAACCACCGGGAACAGGAATATGTCGTAGCCGCCGCCGGATTCACCGACTCGGTTCAGGTTCAAACCAAGTTCCTCACCCCCGACCTGTGCGTCCGGCGGGCCGATGAACAACTCCGAGTCGGGGCCGGGGTAGTTGATGAACGCCTCGCGCAAAATCATGTACAGCTCGCCGATGGTGTTGTAGTCCTCTGGGCGGATGTGCATGGGGCGCTCGAAGCATACGAACCGTTTGACGGTCGCCTCGCTGAACGGTTCCAGCGTCAGGTCAAACGGGAAGTAGCGGGCGGGCTGAGGGAAGTTCATCCGCCGAAACGACGGTGAGCCGCCGATGGCGGTCAGCAGGTTGGAGGCTAGACCGAGGTGTTCCATCTCCTCACGGGCAATCAAGAGGGTGGTCTGCATCCAGTCTTGAATCCGCAGGAGCTGCTCCCACGTTACGCCCTCGTCTACGCTGCGTTTGAGCGAGAAGGCGGCGAATAAGTAGATGCAGCACAGCGAATGTTCAATCTCGCTGGCGTCGGTCAGTAAATAGATGATTTCGCTGCGTGTCTTGGGCATTCTTTGGTCTGTCTCCCAATGGAAAGTGATGAGTCTTGAGTGATGCGTCGGGGTGAGGTTTACCCGCCCGGTTGGTGGGGGTTGGGGTGGGTTGCGCTCGCTATCCGCTTGGGGTTCAAACCCCAAGCTATCCGTTGCGACGGGAAGCCCACTGAAGGGGCTTGCCCCGTCGCTTTTGCGCTCGAAATGAGGTTTACCGGGGTGAAAATCAGCCCCTTTAGTGGGCTTGGCTCTTTTCTGTAGCTGGAGGCTTGAGCCTCCAGCGGCATGGGACGTAAACCTTGTATTACGTACCCCCAACTAAAACTTAAAGTACTTTCCGCCATAGCCCAACTGACGCAGTGTATTCATGAAGGCGTTGATGGTGTAATCGGAGTCGCGGAGTTTGGCGCGGGCGCGGGAGCCGATGACCGCGATTTCCTTGCCCATCACCTTTGACATGTCGTCGGTGGCGTTGGTGAAGGTCGTCCCATCGGTGGCGAGGTAGCTAATCATGTCCGGCGCGAGGATGAGGGGGAAATTGTCGGCGGTGTTCCACGCCATCAGGTTTTCGTTTTGGTTATAGATAATCATCTCTTGCCCGGCTTGATTCTTGATGAACACGCGCCCGGTGTCGAACCCGCCCGCCGTCACCACGTCGCTGCTGCTGATTTTGCCGACGAACAACAGCTTTCCGCCGTCGAGGTAGTTAATCACCGTCTCAACCGGGTCTTTCTTGCTAGCGATGGCCTCGCGCAGCGCCGTACCAAGGTTGAGCGCATAGGTCATGGTGTTGTGAATGGAGGCCTCACGCATGGTCTTACCGTCCATTGACCAGAAGGCCATGCCGCCGTCTTGTCCAAAATCGGGCGCGCTGACAATCTCACGGGCGATTTGTTCGGCCAGCTCGACCGTCTTGACATCAACCGTCACGACGTTTTCGGTGTTGCCCAGCACCATCGGCGCAACCGGGACTTGGTGGCTGGCATAGGTGACCTGCGTCAGACTGGGGATGGCGCGTCCTGCGCCGTCCACGTCCAAAACGGGGATGTTGCGCTGGACGGCCACAGCCATCGGGACGAAGCTGTTACCCGCGCCGACCTCGCCGGGCATGACCGCTTTAAATTTATACGAGGTGGCCTTCTGGAGCGCGACGAACGCGGCCACCGCCGCTGATGTGATAGATTTGGGCGATAGGGCAGCAGCGGCAGCGTCGGGCGACCCCATGAACGCGCTGACGCAGGCCATATCCTTGGGACCAAACTCCGCCGGGTCGATGAGCTGGACGGTCTTTTTGCGCCGCTTGAAATAGGCAATCATCTGCTGGCCGACGCTGATGGGGCCGCCGCCGCCGCAGGCCAGAATCGCCGCCCCGTTTAGGATGTCTTCTAGGTCTTGGTACGATAGTGTCCTAACTGCCATAATTCCCCCTCGTTGTTGGTCAAAAAAGTCAAAAGCCTGATTAAAGCACCTAGCCCAAGAATTCTTGGGCCGTGCGAACCAGCGGTTCTTGGAGGTCCTCGGCGCTCAACCCGCCGATAATGTCGGTGATGCGCGCCGTGATGCTGTCGGATGGGGCGTGTTGGGAGAGTGTGGTTAGCGCCCGCAGCTCCAACATCAGCGCGCCTTGACTTTGGGCGGTGCTGCGCGCCTGTGTGAGGGCGGCGTGTGCCTCGTGCGACTGGTCCTGCATGAAGTGGGCTTCACCACGCACCCGGTACAACTCGGCGAGATAAACTGTCTCGCCGGTCTGTTGGACGTGGGTAAAGCCGCTGTTCAGCGCGGCGTGCAGCGCGTCGAAGTCACCTAATTCAAGGTAGAGTTCGGCCAACACCGAGAAGAAAATCGAATTTCCCGCTTTTGCGCCGCTGTCCTCCCAGTGCTTGAGGCTGGTCTTAAACGCCTCGGTCCCGGTTTCGGGGGCGAGTTTGGCCAGCGCCCACGCTGAGAGGATGCCGCCCAACACGCTGTAAATCATGAAGCCATGCTTCTGGGCGAAGGCCATCAACTCTTGGGCGGCGGCGTGGCAGGCTTGCGCGTCACGCCGGTGCAGGTGCAGGAAAGCCATGATTTGGAGGCTGATGGCCTTGTTGAACGGGTGCGCCAGCGCGTCGGCCAGCGCCAGCGTCTCTTGGGCGAGGGTCTGGGCGAGGGCGGGATGCCCCATCAGCCAGCTTGCCCACACGCGGCTGTTCATGGTGGTGATGCGCGGGTTCTGGGCGTAGCGCACATTGAACTCTTGGGTATTGCTGGCCTCGTAATAGCTGATGACGTTGGCCGAGAAGTCGAGGCTTTGCGCCAGTTCGCCCATCCAGTACAGCACGTTGCTCATCGACATGCTGGCCTGCATCCGCATGACACCATCGGCGTAGTGGTCGGCCAGCAGCAGGGCTTGGCGCAGCAGGGCGCGGGCGGTCTGGAACTGCCCACGGGTGAAATAGAAGGCAGCCATGCCAAAATAAATGTTGCCGGTTTCGGGCGTCGGCCCCAGTTTCTCCGCGATGGTGCGCGCTTCGTCGTAAGCGGTAATGACCTCAGCGGCGGACTGGCCTTTGGTGGCAATCAGCGCCGAGCAGTACAGCAGTTGGACATCAAGGTGTTCACGGATGACCGCTGCCTCGTCAGATTGTTCGTCGCTATAGAGCGCCAGCGCTCGTTCGAGCAGGGGGAGCGCCTGAACGTAAATCCCAATCTTAAGCGCCTGTTCCGCCGCGATTTTGGTGTAGTAGCGCTCCTTGAGCGGGTCACCCGCCTGCTGCCAATGGTGGGCGAGCTTGGCGGCCAGCGCGGTCAGGTCGGGCTTGGTGGCTTCGATAGCCTCGGCCACCTCGCGGTGGCGCTGGCGCAGGTCGGCGTCGTCGAGGGTCTTGATCAGCGCACGGCGCAGTCGGTCTTGGCTGAACTGCCATTGTTCCTCTTGGACGTGGATAATCCGCAGTTCTTCACCGATGAGCAGGAAGGTATCGACCGCCTCGCGCCCGAAGGCGTGAGCCAGCAGCGCGAGGTCGAGTTCTTGCCCTGCCACTGCCGCCCACACCATGAGCTGACGGTTGGCGTCATCGAGGCGGGCGAGATGTTTGTCCAGCAGGGTCTGGATGCCGCCCTCCAGCAGTTCAAGCGGCAGCGTCACCCTGCCGATGTTGTCGATGCTGCCCGCCGTTTCGGCCAGCGACCGAATGAGTTCGATGATGAAGAAGGCGTTCCCGCCGGTCTGCACCTCCAATAGGTTGAGGATGTCGCTGTTGGGCGCGACCTCACCAATGATGGCCTCGGTCAGCGCCTTAATCTCAGCGCGGCTGAGTTTGGCGATAACCAGTTTCTCGGCATTGGGAAAAGTCTGGTCGAGGTCGGGCTGTTCTTCCGGGCGGTAGCTCGCCAAGATAATCAGCGGTAGGTCTTTAATTTGACCGGCCAGAAGGTTGAGCAGTTCATAGCTCTCTGCCGCCCAGTGAATGTCCTCCAAGATGAGCATGGTCGGCTGCTCAAGCCGCTTGAATAACCCGACGATGCACCCCATCAGGCGCTGTTTGGCCTGTGCCGGTGGCAGGGGAGGGGCAGCTTCTAAAGCCGGGATGTCCAGTAGTGTCTCGATGTCAGGCACGACATCGCGCAGGATGGCGGCTTCATCCGCCGTCATCTCGACATGCAGCGCGAGGTAGCGGATGGCCGACCGGAACAGGTGCAGCGAGCTTGCGCCCTCATTGGTGGCGCGCCCGCGCAGGATGAGCGTCCCACGGATAGACCCCTGAATCGCCAGCTCATTGAGGAAACGGGTCTTGCCTGCGCCGTTCTCGCCCGCCACGAGGTAGAAGCCGCCCCCCTCGGTTTCCACCGTCATCAACTTGGTCAGCACCCGGCTGACCTCCTTCTCACGCCCGACGAAACGGGCGGTGGTCAGGTAGCTGTCGCGGATGAGCTGAGTCTCGGCGGGGAGGTGGCGGTCCATCGCTTGGCACAGCGCCTCAATGGTCTGGAGCGCGGTCAGGCGGACGGCGGGGTCTTTGTCCAGTAACTTGGCGACGGCCTGTGCCAGCAGCGGGTTCTCAATTTTGCTCAGGTCGAACGAGCCGTACAGCACCCGGTCGATAATCTCGGCAAAGTTGCCGCCCTTGTAGGGGTGGTAGCCCAGCAGCAGTTCATGGATGATGAGGCCGAGCGCGTACAGGTCAGAGGCGGTGCTGAAGCCGTTGCCAGAGAGCGTTTCGGGAGCCATGTAGGCCAGCGTCCCGGCCATTTCGCCCCCTTTCCCAGCTTGGTCGCGTTTCTCCTGCGCGAGGCCGAAGTCGAGCAGCTTGGTCCCGTCCCGACCCAGTAGAATATTATCGGGCTTGAGGTCGCGGTGGGTGACATGGCGACGGTGCAAGTAGTCCAGCGCTTGCAGGATGTCGAGCAGGACGGTGATTTTCCTGTCGAGGGTGGCCTTGTCCATGCTGTCGAGCAGGCCAAGCGGGTCTTCCACCAGTTCCATCGTGAAAAATGGGCGGTTATATTCATCGAAGCCGTAGTCCAGCACGCTGATGATGTGGGGGTGGCGCAGTGACGCCAACAGCGCGAACTCCTGTGCGAACGATTCGCGGCGGCTGAGGCTGTCTTGGTTGGCGTCGCCGAACAACTGGAACAAGATGCGCTTGAGCGCGACCTCCCGGTTGTTCAGCCGGTCATGCGCGAGGAAGACCTCGCCCATGCCGCCCGCGCCCAATTTCTTGATGATTTGGTAACGTTTATTCATGCACCCCGCCCGTTTCCTGCCCCGTGCTGCGCTTGAACCACAGCCCGATGAACCATGTCAGGCTGGCGGTGAGCATGACGATGCCGAACGCCAGCAGCCCACTCTCTAGCGTACTGGCAGTCGCGCCGACGTAAGCGTATAGGATGACAAT